>NZ_JBQSYL010000003.1:0-189293 GCF_052379245.1 Glutamicibacter sp. AOP12-B1-11
CAGCGCGCCGCTTTATCTAGAGATCTGGCGGCGCGCTGGCATTTAATCGGCGCTTAGGAACTTGGCCACAGGTCGAGTGACGCATCGATTACTTCGGTTTCCTCGGCCGTGGTGTCATAAACGCTGAAGCCTCGTGCTTGGTAGTTCGGGATGGCCGCTTCCCCATCCAACGAGCAGGTGTGCAGCCACACCCGGCCCACCGGCGGGAGATCTTCGAAGCGCGTGTGCAGTTCCCAAGCCCGACGATTGGCTTCGCTGAGCAACAGACCACCGAGACCCTGCCCGATGGCTTCGGGGAATAGCCCGAAGTAGTAGATCTCTACCTCGCTCTGGGCCTCGGTCACCTCGGTCACCAGTTCCGCGTACCCCTTCGGCACCCCATCCTGGTAGAGCACATAGGTTTCAGAGCCCGCACGGCGCAGCGTCGCATCCCATTGTTCACGGCTGGAAGCCAGCCGATCTGCCCAGTTCAATTTGCTCCCCACGCTTTGATAGAGGAAGCGGGAAAACTCGGCCGAGATCTGTTGGGCGCGTTCGATCCTCGCATGCTGCGGAAGTTTTCTGGCACTCGGGCGCATTTCGGCACTCGAAAGCTGCTGCAAATAGGTGATGGTCACGACTGGCATACCGAACATCCTAAGGCGGTTGGGCAGTTGTTGCGCAGTCTTGTAACACCCGCGGACTCGTTAGACTTGGAACTGTGAATGCCGCTGAATTTTCTGCCATTGAAGATGCCCCTAGTAGTTACGACCTCGCGTTGCTGGACAAGCTCCATGCCGACTTGACAACAATGAAGTTTGGCTTTGATGCCATCACCGAGCTATTAGGTGATGATGCGGTGGCTGCTTATGGTCGGGATCAGATCCACCCGGCGCTTCGAGTTCTGAACAAGCAGCCCGAAGCCGGTTCCCTGGCGTGCGCCGTTCGGCTGTTCCAGTTGGGACAGGCGGAATCAGTCGCGGCGATCGCCGCGGCATTCCCCACGGTGCGTGCCGACGGGCTGCTCAAGCTCGGGTTGATTGAGCCATGGGCCTCGGGGTACCGGGCTAAGGTGGCGTTGGCGGTGCATGGCTCGGATGTAGATGGTGAATTGTGGGTGGCTCACGACCTGGGTTCGCACCAGCGTCCCGGGGTTCTGCGCACGGACCACGTTTTAGGCATTGGCCATGCTTCGCGCACGCTTGCGCAGGTCACCGTCCGTCCGGACGCTGAACGGGCCCTCGATCTCGGCACGGGATGCGGAATACAGCTATTCCATTTGCTCTCGCACTCCAAGCACGTGACCGCCACGGACCTTTCGGACCGCGCACTGGCGTTCACCCGGTTTAACCTGGTGCTCAACCACCGAGCTTTGAAGCTGGACCCGCAGCGGCTAGAAGAGCGGGTTACGCTATTGCAGGGCAGCCTGTTCGAACCGGTGGCCGGCCAGAAATTCGACTTGATCGCCAGCAATCCGCCATTCGTGATCACACCGCGCAATAAGTCCGAGCGTGAGCAAGACCGCTTCACCTACCGTGATGGTGGCATGGCCGGCGATTCCTTGGTGAGCACGCTGATTGCCCAGGCCCCCGAGCATCTGAACCCCGGTGCACATATGCAGATGCTGTCGAATTGGGAGATACCTCGCCTAGATGAGGAATCCAATGAACCATGGGCGCGGCGGGTCTCCGATTGGTTTGCCGATGACTTGGACGTCTGGGTGATTGAACGTGAACAGGCCACTCCGAGCGTTTATGCTGAAACCTGGTTGCGCGATGCGTCGCAAAGCGAGGACAGCGCCGCCTACGCGGCCGCCTATGACGCCTACCTCGACGACTTCGAATCCCGCCAGGTCGGTGCGGTCGGTTTCGGCATGGTGTATTTCCGCCGGCCCGCGCAACCGGAGGTAACCTTCCGTCTCTTCGAACAGATACCGCACCAGGTGGAACAGCCGCTGGCTCCTGCCTTGGAGCGAGACATTCTGATGGCAGATGCATTGCGCGAAGCCGGAGAAGAATGGAAGCAGTGGCACCTGCTAGTCGCAGAAGATGTCACCGAGGAACGTCATCAGCGCCCCGGTGCCGAACATCCAGGAGTGATCCTCTTGCGCCAGGGCGCGGGGATCCGCCGAACCGAAATTTTGGACTCGGCGCAGGCCGGATTCCTGTCGGCCTGCGATGGTGAATTATCGGTCGCGCAGTTGGTTGTAGCCCTTGATTCACTGATCGGTGAGGGCGAGGAGAATTTCACTGAAAGGCTTTATGAAGCTATTGCTCGCCTTCTGCGGCATGGAATGCTTCGTAAAATCTGAAACAAAGGCTAAACTTTTTCGTTATGACACGGAACACAGTCGAGGAAGACGGCGCGCAGCGCGCCGACGCGGAAGATCAACCCCCACAAGTGGTCTCGATCACCGACCCGCAGGCGATCCGCGCGCTGGCCCATGATGCTCGGCTGATCGTGCTCGACGAGCTTTTCGCATCGCAAACCACGCGCACCGCAACGGAGCTGGCATCGATGTGCTCATTGACGCCCAGCGCCATGAGCTATCACTTGCGCGCACTGGAGAAATACGGGTACGTGGCGCGCGCGGCCAGCGAAGGCGACGCGCGAGAACGCCGGTGGCGCGCCGCGGGCGAAAGGCTGGAGCTAAACACCCAGATCGATTCGACGAACGCGAAAACGGCCTACCTCAACGTGCAGTTGAACGCGTTCCGCACAAGGCTGAATGCCGAAGTGGAGCGGCGCGAGGCGGAAGCCAAGTCGGGAATCGAGCCGGATGCCGACCGCCCACCCTTGCTGACCAGTGGTTTAGTGTTTCTTCCCGAAGCGAAGCAAAAGGAGTTTAATCGGCGATTATTGGACCTCGTTTACGAGTATGAGGCAATGGCCACGGCCGAAGAACGCAACATCGACTCAAAGCGTATGTTCTACTTAATCTCACTACTACCCGAGTACCAGCACCCGGGTGGAGATGCGAGCTAGAGAAAAGTTGTGCAGTTCTTCGGTGTAAGATCATCGGGAATTGCGACTGATTCTGGTCGCAAGGAATGGTGCTGCGATTGCCGCCCGAGCGTTACCTCGCTGGGAAGCGTTCGGAACCGCGTTGTATAAAAGGAGAGCTGTGCCCGCAAAGGCCAAGGAAAAGACCGGCAAGAAACTCGTTATCGTGGAGTCTCCTGCCAAGGTAAAGTCAATCGCCAAATATCTGGGCGAGGGCTTCGACGTGGACGCCTCGGTGGGCCACATCCGCGATCTTCCCCAGCCCTCCGAGCTTCCCACCGAGCTCAAGAAAACTTCCGTGGGCAAATTTGCGGTCGACATCGATAACGACTTCGAACCCTATTACATGGTGTACCCGGATAAGAAGAAGCGCGTTTCGGAGCTGAAGGCCAAGCTCAAAGATGCCGACGAACTCTACCTCGCAACAGATGCGGACCGCGAAGGCGAAGCCATCGCGTGGCACCTGCTCCAGGTGCTTAAGCCCAAGGTCCCGGTACGCCGTCTTGCCTTCACCGAAATCACCAAGGAAGGTATCGAGCGCGCCCTGGGCTCGATGCGTGAGCTGGATACCGATCTGGTCGATGCGCAGGAAACCCGCCGCGTCCTGGATCGCCTCTACGGTTACGAGATCTCTCCGGTTCTGTGGCGCAAGATTGCCCGCGGGCTCTCCGCCGGCCGTGTCCAGTCGGTCGCCACCCGGCTGGTGGTTGAGCGCGAACGTGAGCGCATGGCTTTCGTCTCCGCCGGGTACTGGGATGTCAAGGGAAGCTTCGCCACCACCGTTGGGGAAACCTTCGCCGCCAAGCTCTCCTCGGTGGACGGCAAGCGCGTCGCCTCGGGCCGCGACTACGATGACCGCGGCCAGCTGAAGACCACCCGCAACCCGGTCGCGGAGCTGAACCAGGAAGCCGCCGAATCAT
Organism: Glutamicibacter sp. AOP12-B1-11; assembly: GCF_052379245.1. Lineage (NCBI taxonomy): Bacteria > Bacillati > Actinomycetota > Actinomycetes > Micrococcales > Micrococcaceae > Glutamicibacter > Glutamicibacter sp. AOP12-B1-11. The sequence goes on from NZ_JBQSYL010000003.1 coordinate 3,903, forward strand.
TGGTCAGCAATTTGGCCAACAGCGACTTTGCCGTCACCTCCGTGGAGGACAAGCCCTACACCCGACGTCCGGCAGCGCCCTTCACCACTTCGACCTTGCAGCAGGAAGCCAGCCGCAAGCTACGCTGGAGCTCGAAGCTGACCATGCAGATCGCGCAGCGTCTGTACGAAAATGGTTACATCACCTACATGCGTACCGACTCGGTATTCCTGTCGAATGAGGCCGTCCGCGCCGCCCGCACCCAAGCCACCGAACTTTATGGCTCGGATTCGATTCCCAAGAGCCCCCGCGTGTACAAGGGCAAGTCCGACTCCGCTCAAGAAGCCCACGAAGCAGTTCGTCCGGCCGGTGACATGTTCCGCCGCCCAAAGGACGTCCGCTCCCAGCTCTCCAAGGATGAATTCACCCTGTACGAGCTGATCTGGAAGCGCACCGTCGCCTCGCAGATGGCAGATGCCAAGGGATTCACCGCCACCATCAAGCTCGCGGGCACCGCTAGCGATCAGCGCGTTGCCGAATTCTCTGCCTCCGGTACCGTCATCACCTTCCGCGGTTTCCTCTCGGCCTACGAAGAAGGCAAGGACTCCGAGAGCGACGCGGCAGATAAGCCGGAGAACGCCGAGGCACGCCTGCCTCAGCTCGCCGTGGGACAGGGGCTGACCGGGGATGAGCTGACCGCACTGGGCCACGAAACCACCCCGCCGGCGCGCTATACCGAAGCGTCCATCGTCGCCGAGCTGGAAAAGCGCGAGATTGGCCGTCCCTCGACCTACGCGCCGACCATCTCCACCATCATGGATCGCGGCTACGTGACCAAGCGCGGCGGCGCCCTGGTGCCAAGCTGGATCGCGTTCTCGGTAATCCGCCTGCTCGAAGAGCACTTCGCCAAGTACGTGGACTACGACTTCACCGCACGCTTGGAAGACGACCTGGACGAAATCGCGCAGGGCAACCGTGCGCGCTCCGACTGGTTGAACATGTTCTACTTCGGCGGCAAGGGCGAAACCAGCCCGGAGGGCCTGAAGCACGTGGTGGACAACCTCGGCGACATTGACGCTCGGGCGATCAACTCCATCAAGATCACCGATGACATCACCTTGCGCGTGGGCAAGTTCGGCCCATACCTGGAACGCGCCATCCCGGAAGGCGCCGAAGAAGGCACCGACCCGCAGCGCGCGAATGTGCCCGAGGAACTGGCTCCGGACGAGCTGACCGCGGCGAAGGCCGAGGAACTGTTCGCCACCGCCCAGGTCTCCGAACGCGAGCTGGGCATCGAAGAGGCTACCGGCCGCAAGATCGTGGCCAAGGACGGCCGTTACGGCGCCTACGTCACCGAGATCATCCCGGAGCTCACGGAAGAGGAAATCGCCGCGCAGCCGGTGGAATACTACAAGAACGGCAAGCCAAAGCCGCCGAAGAAGCCGGTCAAGGTCAAGCCACGCACCGCGTCGCTGTTCAAGACCATGACCGTGGAAACCGTCACCCTGGATGAGGCTCTGCAGCTGATGAGCCTGCCCCGGGTGCTCGGTGCCGACGCCGAGGGCGAAGAGATCACCGTGCAGAACGGCCGCTTCGGTCCGTATCTGAAGAAGGGCAGCGATTCGCGTTCCATCGACAGCGAAGAGCAGATCTTCACCATCACCCTCGACGAGGCGCTGGCGATCTACGCACAGCCCAAGCAGCGTGGCCGCCGCGCCGCGGTGCCGCCGCTAGCCGAGTTCGGGGTGGACCCGACGAGCGAGAAGAACATCGTGGTCAAGGATGGCCGCTTCGGCCCATACATTACCGACGGCGTCACCAACATCACCGTGCCGCGCACAACCTCCTTGGAGGAGCTGACGCGTGAGCAAGCCATTGAGCTGCTGGCGGATAAGCGCGCCCGTGGCCCGGTGAAGCGCACGGCAGCGAAAAAGGCTCCCGCGAAGAAGCCCGCAGCCAAGAAGGCCCCGGCCAAGAAGGCGACCACGGCGAAGAAAACCACCGCCAAGAAGAGCGAGAAGTAGACTTCGTCTCTGAGTTGAGGAGCGCACCATGAGACTTGGCGTTTTGGATATTGGTTCGAATACCGTCCACCTATTATTGGTGGACGCCTACCCAGGCGCCCGACCGGTCTCTTATGCCTCGCATAAACGACCGTTGTCGCTGGTGCGCTACCTCAACGAGTATGGCGCCATCACCGAAGAGGGGCAGCAAGAACTCATCGCCTTCATCAAGGAGGCAGCCGAGTTCGCCAAAAGCCATCGGGTCGAAGACTTCATGGGATTTTGCACCTCTGCCATTCGGGAATCCTCCAATGGCGTAGCGGTGCTCGAACGGGTGAGCCGGGAAACCGGTGTGAGCCTGATGGAGCTTTCCGGCGAAGAAGAAGCCGGAATGACCTTCTACTCGGTGCGCCGCTGGTTCGGCTGGTCGTCCGAATCGATCCTCAACCTGGATATGGGCGGTGGTTCGCTCGAACTTGCGGTGGGCACCGACGAATTCCCCCAGGTCGCCTTCTCCGTGCCGCTGGGCGCCGGCAGGCTGACCCGCGAATGGCTGCCCAACGATTTGCCTTCGATCAAGGAAGTCCGGGAGCTGCGCAACTACGTGCGTGATGTGCTCACCGACCCGACCACCGAACTGCGCCAATACGGCAAGCCCACGCTGGCCACGGCCACCTCGAAAACCTTCCGGTCGCTGTCGCGGATCACCGGATCCGCCCCCAGCGGGGAGGGGCCATACGTCAAACGCGTGCTGCACCGCGATTCGCTGAAACTCTGGACCAACCGGCTGACCGCGATGAGCTGGGACGAACGCGCCGAACTGCCGGGCGTTTCGGAAATCCGCGCCCCGCAGCTGCTCGCCGGTGCGATCGTTGCTCATGAGGCGATGAGCGCATTAAAACTCAAAAGTGTCCGCATCTGCCCTTGGGCGTTACGCGAAGGTCTCATGCTGCGACGTTTTGATCACGTGATGTTTGACTCTTCGACACCGCTCAGTAGTAGCGTGGGGGTAGGAGAGGTTGCCTTGGGCTCGTTGAAGACCTTAAGTCTCGGCGAACCTACGGCCTAGCGCTTCACTGGAAAAGGCGCCGCTATGCAGCGGCGCGACGAGGAGGGGTCGGATATGGAAGACCAGCAGCGTGTACCTCGGGTACCGGTGACACTATCCAGTGCCTCGGTCTATCCGCTGACCGTACATGACGCCTTCGCGATAGCCAAGGACGTGGGCTACGACGGGCTTGAGGTGTTGGTGACCGGCAACCAGGCCAGTCAGTCAGCCACCGCGCTGATGGCCCTGATGGACAAATACCAATTGCCTATTATGGCGATACACGCGCCAACCCTGCTGCTTACCCAGCAGGTCTGGGGTTCGGCGTGGGCAAAAATCGAGCGATCGGTGATCCTGGCGAAAGCGGTAGGAGCCAGCGTGGTTGTTGCGCACCCGCCGTTTCGTTGGCAGGGGAACTATGCCGAAGGATTCGTCGAGGGCGTACGCCGGCTGACCGACTCCACGGGCATGAAAATCGCGGTTGAAAACATGTACCCGTGGCGCAGCCGCGGACGTGAATCCTCCAAGATGTATCTGCCGCATTGGAACCCGGTCCCCGAGGACTATCGCCATGTCACTTGGGACTTTTCCCATGCGGCCATTGCAACGATGAACTCTCGCCAAGCGTTTGAGGACCTGGGGGACAGGTTGACCCACGTCCACCTGTGTGATGGGTTGGATAACGGCAAGGATGAGCATTTGGTGCCCGGATTGGGTACGCAGCCGGTCGTTGAATCGCTGAATTTCTTGCGCGATTCCCAGTGGGATGGCGTGGTCGCGGTGGAAGTATCAACGCGCAAGGCCAAGCAGGCGGGGCAAAAAGAAGAATGGCTGGGCCAGACGCTCGAATTTGCACGCCAGCATCTGTCAATTAATCAAGACTCTGAACGGGGGACAAAATAACTGTATGAGCGAAGCTACGAATAATCTCCGACTCGCATTTTTGGGCACGGGCTCAATGAACGGAGCGATCCTGCGCGGTATCTTGGGCGCCGGACATGACCCGAAGAAAATTACCGCAACCCTGCGCAGCGACAACCGTGCCGCGCAACTGCGCGAACTGGGCATCAACGTGCTGATCGGCGACGAAGATCCCGAAGCGAATTCGAAGGCCGCCGCCGAAGCGGACATCGTTTTCCTCGGGGTGAAGCCGGTAGGGATTACCGCGCTCTGCGCCGAGATTTCCGAAGCCTTGCCTGCGCAGACCGTGGTGGTCTCGGTGGCCGCGGCGATTACCCTCGCCACCATGCAGGGGCAGCTGCGCGACGGACAGCCGGTGATCCGTTCCATGCCGAACACGCCGCTGATGGTTGGTTCCGGAGTCGTCGGCTTGAGCGCAGGCCAGGCGGTGAGCGAGACGCAAATCAACCTTGTCGCCGAGCTCTTTGCCGGTTCCGGGGAGGTCCACGTGATCGACGAGTCGCAGCAAAACGCGCTCGGGGCGATCTCGGGCTCCGGCCCGGCCTATGGCTTCTACCTGGCCGAAGCGATGACCAACGCCGGTATCGCCATGGGGCTCGACGAGAAGCTCGCCATGGATCTGGCCCGTGCCACCGTGGCCGGGGCCGGCAAGATGCTCGCTGACCCGCAGGCCAACCCGGCAGATATGCGTCGTGCGGTCACGAGCCCCAAGGGCACCACCGAGCAAGCGATTCTGACCTTCGATGCGCAGGGGATTCCAGCGATTATCGAAGCCGGGGCCAAGGCCGCCGCCGCGCGTGCCGCGCAGCTCAGCGCAGAACTCGGCTAATCCAGCGATTAAAAGTTCTATGGCGCCGGCACCCCGAACTGGGGGAACCGGCGCCATAGCCGTCTTAACGCCCGTTTAGGGGCGGGCGGCGAAGCGTTCGAGCAGGTCCACGTGCCCGGAGACGATCAATATGTCACGCCTCGTGACCATCGTGTCCGGCACCGCGTAGGTGAAGTCCTCGCCCGGGGTTTTCACCCCGACGATGGTGATCCCGTATTTGGAACGCACCTGCGATTCGGCCAGGGTGAAGCCCTGGGTTTCCTTTGGCGGGTACATCTTCACAATCGCGAAGCCATCATCGAACTCGATGAAGTCCAGCATGCGTCCACCGACCAGGTGGGCCGCGCGAACCCCGGCATCGGCCTCCGGATAAATCACATGGTTCGCGCCGATGCGGGTGAGGATCTTGCCGTGGGAAGGCGTAATCGCCTTCACCCAGAGGTGCTCGATCCCCAGATCCACCAGATTCACGGTAATCAGCACCGAGGACTCGATCGAGGTGCCCACCCCGACCACCGCGGAGCTGAACTCCTGGGCGCCCAGCTGGCGCAGCGCATCGATATTGGTGGCGTCGGCCGCCACCACATGGGTCAGCGTGCTGGCCCACTGCTGGACCAATTCCGGGCTGCGTTCGATGGCGAGCACCTCGCGGCCCTGCTTGACCAGGGTTTCGGCCACCGAGGCGCCGAAGCGTCCCAGTCCGATGACGAGCACCGGTGCGTTGTGCTCCATACTTTTCTCAGCCAATGATCGGCCTTTCTTCGGGGAGGCTATACAGCGTATCGCGATGACGCATGGTCAAGGCGCTGGCCAAGGTGATGCTTCCGATACGTCCGGCGAACATCAGGGCGCTCAGTACGTATTTACCTGCGGGAGGCATCTCTGCGGAGACTCCCATGCTCAGTCCTACGGTACCGAATGCGGAGATCGATTCGAACAATGCGCGGGAGAAACCGACCTCCTGGTCGATGGCCAGCAGCAAGCCGGTGGACACCATCACCAAGGTGGCGCCGAGGGCGACCACCGACACCGCCACGCGCATGGTGCCTTCCGGGATGCGCCGGCCGAAAGCCTTCGCATCGCGCTCGCCGCGCACCTCGGCCATGATCGCCAGGAACATCACGGCGATCGTGGTGACCTTGATGCCGCCGGCCGTGGAGGCCGAACCGCCGCCGGCGAACATCAGCGCATCGGTGATGAGCACCGATACCTGGCTCATGTCGTTTTGGTCCACGAGGTTGAATCCGCCAGAACGGGTCATCACCGAGGCGAACAGGCCGTGGACGAGCTTGTCGCCGGAATCCATGGTCCCAATGGTGCGCGGGTTGTTCCATTCGACCACGAGCCACAGCAGGGCGCCGGCGACCAGCAGGATCAGGGTCACCATCAGGGTGAGCTTGGTGTGCAGATTCCATTTCTTCGCATTGAACCGGTGGACGAGCAGCACCATGATCACGGGGAAGCCCAGGGAACCCAGGAACACCCCGAACATCAGCGGGCCGAGGATCCACAGGTCCGTTCCGTAGGGCACCAGCCCGTCGGAGTGCGGGGTGAAGCCGGCGTTGTTGAAGGAGGAGACCGCGTAGAACACGCCGTGCCAGATGGCCGAAGGCAGGTTTTCGCCGAGCACCGCGAAGCGCGGGACCAGAAGCAGCGCAATCAACGCCTGCAGGCTGACCGCGGTCAGGATCACGATGCGCAGCAGCGAGCCGACCTCGCCCAGGGCGGAGGCCCCGGTGGTGTTCATGGAATTCTGCGCCATCAGCTTGCCGCGCACGCCGAGCTTGCGCGAGACCGCCAGGGAGAGGATCGAGGCCAGGGTCAGGATTCCCAGCCCGCCCATGAAGGCGCCGATGATCATGATCAGCTGCCCGGCGAAGGACCAGTGGACCGCGGTGGAGACCGTGGTCAGGCCGGTGACGCAGACCGCCGAGACGGCGGTGAACAGCGCGTCGTGCAATGCGGTCGCTTCCCCGGAAGCCGAGGAGAACGGGGCTGCCAGCAGGGAAGTGAAAATCGCGATGGCCACGAGGAAGGCGCCTAGGGCCAAGCGGGCGGGGGAGCGGACCGTGAAGTCGGCGATCCGCACGCGCAACGCCAACCACTGTTTGCGCCGCTTTTCGCGTAATTCAGCTACCCGCGCCTTGTCGCGCGGTTCGCTCTGGGTGCTCATCGCCTTAATTCGCCATTTCGTTGGGACGGAGGGTTCTCCTTGTAATTTACGCGTTCGCAACCAATTGCGCTCGTCTTAGCCCCGCGAAACACGTGCAAAATGTCCCGGACGGCCATAAATGGGTTACAAGGATCACAATCGGGTAGCCTACAAAGGTGTTAGAACCTCGACATGCGCCGCAACCCACCCTGGTGCTCTGGGATGAAAAGTACTTGAAGTACAAGTTCAGCGACTACCATCCGATGCACCCCGCCCGGCTTGAGCTGACCCATCGGCTCAGCAAGCAGCTTGAAGTTTATGATGCTCCGACGGTGAGCATCTCGGCCCCCGAGGTCGCCAGCGACGCCGTGCTGCGGACCGTTCACGACCAGGGCTACCTGGACCAGGTGAAGCAGGTCAGCGCCGACCCCACGCTGATCGCGGTCGACTTTGGTTTGGGAACCGAAGACGACCCGGTCTTCGCCGGGATGTATGAGGCGGCCGCGCGCATCGTGGGCGGTTCGGTGATCGCCGCGGAGGCGATCATGGATGAATCAACCGTGCGCGCGGTGAACTTCGCCGGCGGGATGCATCATGCCAAGCGCAACAAGGCCAGCGGCTTCTGCATCTTCAACGACGCCGCCGCAGCCATTCACCGCATGCTGGAGCGTGGTGCGAAACGTGTTTGCTATATCGACGTCGATGCCCACCACGGTGACGGCACCGAATCGATCTTCTGGGACGATGACCGGGTCTTGACGATTTCCATCCATGAGTCGGGGCTTTCGCTCTTTCCCGGCACCGGGTTCGCCAACGAGACCGGAGGCCCGCAGGCCGAGGGCAGCGCGGTGAATATCGCCTTGCCCGCGATGACCGGGGACGCCGCGTGGATGCGCGCCTTCCACGCGGTGGTTCCGCAGCTGGTGCGCGCCTTCAATCCGGAGGTCATCGTGTCCCAGCACGGCTGCGATGCCCATCGCGATGACGACATGACCAATCTGAAGCTATCGGTGGACGCCCAGCGCCAGGTGGCTCTGGATATCTCCCAGCTGGCGGACGAGGTTTGCCAGGGCCGCTGGCTGGCTACCGGAGGCGGCGGCTACAACGTCACCGCCGTCGTGCCGCGCACGTGGACCCACCTGACGGCGATCGCCGCCGGCAAGCCCATTGCCTTGCGTACCTACGTTCCGGAGGGCTTCCGGCGCCATGTGCTGGAAACCTACGGCCGGGCGGTGCCCTATCTGATGGGGGATGACGCCCAATTGTGGTGGCGGAACTGGGAGGTCGGTTATGATCCGGCCGATCCGGTGGACCGTACGATTATCGCCACGCGTAAGGAAGTTTTCCCGCTCTATGGGCTGGACCCGTGGTTTGACTAAGGCGTTCGCTTTCCTGTGATCAATCTCGACCCTCAACAGGGGCAAAAAATTCGTTCCTGTAAGGCCATCTGCCGATAGGGTAATGTCTGTGGCTATTGACGACGTATTTTCTGCATTGGCAGAACCAACCCGACGCAAGATCATCGAGGCGTTAAAGATCGAGCCGATGGCGGTTGGTGCCTTGGTGGTTCAGTTGGAGATTTCTCAACCGACCGTCTCCAAGCACCTGAAGGTTCTGCGTGAAGCGGACCTGGTCAGCATGACAGCCCAAGGCCAACGCCGCATCTACAGTGTGCAGTGCGAAGCGATCGACACCCTGGTGTCCTGGTGCGTAGAGTTTTTGCCGGCCGAGGAGCCGGCGGCGGAGCTGATGCCGGTGGATCTGGACCTGATTCAAGATCCGCAGGACGCCAACGCACTTCCAGCCGCAGCTCATCAGCTCGGACGCAGTGTAGGGCGGGGGCTCGAACAAGTCACGGGACGAGCGCAAGAAATATTGGAGCGCTTCCCACGCTTCGGCCGTCGACGTTAGCTATCTGACCTGACTAAAAGCGGATTCGGGCATTGCGGTCGGTGATATTTAAGTTACGCAGGCGAGCGCTGTATGTAACAAAGAATTTTCATTGAGAATGTCAGGCATGGCATTCTCTTGCGTGGGGCAGAGTTGCCGGGCCGGTGGGCTTTTGCGCGCCCCTGAGGCCTGCCCCAAGTGATGAGGAGAAAAACTTGGACAAGCAACTAGCGAGTATTCGCGACGAAGTCTTCCGCCGTAATCCCGGTGAGGCAGAATTCCACCAGGCCGTGACCGAAGTCTTCGAGAGCCTCGAAGCGGTGTCACAGAAGCACCCAGAGTATGCAGAGGCTGCTATTCTTCAGCGCCTGTGCGAGCCAGAGCGCCAGATCATTTTCCGCGTGCCTTGGGTAGATGACCAGGGTCGTGTGCAGATCAACCGCGGTTTCCGTGTCGAGTTCAACTCCGCGCTGGGCCCATACAAGGGCGGACTGCGTTTCCATCCTTCGGTTTATCTGGGCATCGTCAAGTTCCTTGGCTTCGAACAGATCTTCAAGAACTCCCTGACCGGCATGCCAATTGGTGGTGGCAAGGGCGGCTCGGACTTTGACCCGCGCGGGAAGACCGACGGCGAGGTGATGCGCTTCTGCCAGTCGTTCATGACCGAGCTCTACCGTCATATCGGCGAATACACCGACGTTCCAGCCGGTGACATTGGTGTCGGTGGCCGTGAGATCGGCTACCTCTTCGGCCAGTACAAGCGAATCACCAATCGCTACGAGTCTGGCGTGCTGACCGGCAAGGGGCTGAGCTGGGGCGGCTCATTGGTACGCCCGGAAGCCACCGGCTACGGCGCGGTGATCTTTACCGAAGAGATGCTCAAGACCCGCGGGATGAGCTTCGACGGCCAGCGCGTGGTCGTTTCGGGGTCCGGAAACGTGGCGCTGCATGCCATCGAGAAGGCTCAGGATCTGGGCGCGAAGGTGATTACCGCCTCGGATTCCAGCGGATTCATCGTCGACGAAAATGGCATCGATCTTGATCTGCTGCGCCAGATCAAGGAAGTCGAGCGCGGACGTATCAGCGAATACGCCGAGCGCCGGGGGAGCAAGAAGGTTTCCTACGTGGCCGACGGAAACGTCTGGGACGTGCAGGGCGCGGTAGCCCTGCCGTGTGCCACGCAGAACGAACTTGGAGCAGCCTCGGCGAAGAAGATGGTTGCCGCGGGAACTATCGCCGTGGCCGAAGGCGCCAATATGCCAACCACCGCCGAGGCGACCTCGGTATTCCAGGATGCTGGCATCCTCTTCGGCCCGGGCAAGGCCGCCAACGCCGGTGGCGTGGCTACTTCTGCGCTGGAAATGCAGCAGAACGCTAGCCGCGACTCGTGGACCTTCGAGCACACCGAGCTTCGCCTGACCGAGATCATGGTAGGCATTCACGAGCGTTGCGCAACCACCGCCGACGAATACGGGGTGCCGGGCAACTACGTTGCCGGCGCCAATATCGCCGGCTTCGTCAAGGTTGCCGACGCAATGCTGGCTCAGGGCTTGATCTAGTCCCTCGACCCTCAAGCGACCTCTTGGCCGCTGTTTCGACGCCGTTTCCGGCCTCGGAACGGCGGCCAGCAGCTTTTAAAATCTCTTTTTTGAGATCTAAATGTGGTTCAGGTGTGTTCCGTGATGCAAAAGTTACGTAAGTGCGACTAGACTGGGATCGAGCGAACGTGAATATGATTGCCGATGTTGATCCCAAGTCGTATTTGTTCACGCGAGCAATATAAACGACGAATCAGAGATCAGCGTCAGGAGAAATTCCCCTATGGCGGATAAACAGAATTTTGCAGGAGCCCGTTTCATGACGGTCGCTGAAGTGGCCGAGATGATGCGTGTTTCTAAAATGACGGTTTATCGCCTGATTCATGCAGGCGACTTGCCTGCTGTTCAATTCGGTCGCTCCTATCGCGTTCCGGAAAACGCAGTGGAAGCCTACCTGCAAGCTGCGGCGATTGACCCGCAGCGTGGAACAGGTTCCCTCGGTCGATAGCCGCGCGATGGTCAGAGCATGGCCGAAAAGCGGGTAATCTATTAAGGAACGTTTAACGTCCGGTCAACCTTGTAGCTTATGCTTGTTCTTAAGCCTACATTTTGGTTGACATATTTATTTAGTTTGTGAGGAACCACTATGGGCTCTGTTATCAAGAAGCGCCGTAAGCGTATGTCGAAGAAGAAGCACCGTAAATTGCTTCGTAAAACTCGTCACCAGCGTCGTAATAAGAAGTAAATCTGCTTCAAGCAGCATTTGCCTCTTGGCAATTATCGCCACCGTATCAAGGCTTGACCTTGACGGTGGCGATTGCTTTTTCCCCAGCTATTTCCCGCGGCGGCTTGGTAGTGAACGCTTCGCGGCCCACACCGCGCCCAGCACACCGGCCAGACGCAGGCTGATCCGCGCCGCACGCTGTCCGGTGCGGAAGTCGTAGACCTGCCATCCGCGACGCTTGGCGTAGGCCCTCAGCCGCGCGTCCGGGTTGATCGCAACAGGATGTCCCACCGCCTCTAGCAGCGGCACATCGTTGTAGGAGTCCGAGTATGCCCAGGACTTGGAAAGCTTGATTCCACGTTCCTTAGCCAGCGTACGAACGGCCTGAGCTTTTTCGGCCGCATGCAAGATCGGGGTGGCCAGCGCGCCGGTGTATTTACCATCCACATTTTCAACCACGGTCCCCAAGGCACCGGTGAGTTCCAAGCGTTCGGATATGACGTTCGCTACTTCTAGCGGGGTCGCGGTGACCAGCCAAACTTCTCGGCCCACGGCGCGATGCTGATGGGCGATGGAGACCGTGCCTTTCCATAACTTAGGCTCAATGTACTCGTCATAGATTTCCTGGCCAATCTGCGCCATCTCGGCGACCGAAATGCCCTTGGCCATCAGCAGCGCACGGTCGCGAATCTGATGGATGTCGCCCAGATGCTCGCCGCGGGCGGCAAAGCGAAGCTGCTTGAGGGCAAACCAAAGAATTTCGCGTAGCCGGAAGAAACGACGCTGATGCATCTTCCTGGCCAGCAGATATAGGGAGGCACCACGGACCATGGTGTTGTCCACGTCGAAGAAGGCGGCAACGACGTCGCGTGGCGCCGACGTGTTCTGGCTGGTGAGGTGCTCTGAAGACTGCATTTGATCCAGTTTATTTCATTGCCGACTTAGACGCTGGTTGCGGCTCGTGAGATTATGGACAGGTGAGTAAAATGCATGAGATCCAGTTACTGGTGCGCCAAGGATGCCATTTGTGCGAGGCCGCCAGGGCGACAGTCAACGACGTCACCGAACGGATGAACATGGAGTTCTCCGAAATAGACATCGACGAGCATCCCGAACTGCTGGCACGCCACCACGAAGAGGTGCCAGTACTCCTCGTTGATGGTCAGGTCCGGGACTTCTGGACCATTGATGCCAAACGGCTTGAACGCCTGTTGGGCAGCTAATGGCATGAGAGGCCCCTTGATGCATTTACCGGCCCGTTCGAAAAGCAGAGCAGCGGCGCATGGCTGAAATTGAACCGCGGGTACTGCCCGAAGCGACGCTGACGCGCCTGACCCAGTATTTGCGGGCGCTCAATGCGTTCGAAGCGCAGGGCGTGGAACGCACCAGCTCGGGTGTGCTGGCCAAGGAAGCCGGAGTGAACCCGGCAATCCTCCGCAAGGACCTCTCCTTGCTTGGTTCCTATGGAACTCGTGGCGTCGGATATGTGGTGACCGAGCTGGCCGAACACATCAACCGGACCTTGGGCCTGAACCAGGACTGGCGTGTGGCCATCCTCGGCGCCGGTAACCTCGGACGTGCGCTGAGCGGCTACGCAGGTTTTGCCAGCCGAGGTTTCCAGGTGCGCGCCATCCTCGATGCGGACGTATCCCTGGTCGGCAGCGAGGTCGGCGAATTTATCGTGGAACCGGTCGGTGAGCTCGGCGAGGTGATTGCGCGGGAGCAGATCAATATCGCGGTCCTAGCGGTTCCCGGAGTCGCGGCCCAGGGGCTGATCGACGCGCTTGCGGCGCATGGGGTGAAGTCGGTGCTCAGCTTCGCGCCACAGCCGCTGCGCATTCCGGCGGGCATGATCGTCCGCCGCGTGGACCTGTCCACCGAGCTGCAGATCCTGGCCTACCACGCGGTACAACGCTAGGCGGCAACCGGGCAGTTAAAATCTAACGGCGTAGGCCGTGGCTCAAATGAGCCACGGCCTACGCCAATTTCAGCGCTGGGTCTGAGGACCCGAAACGGTTTAGCGGTAGCCAGCCCGGCGCGCCTGGCTGCGCTGGGCGATGTACTGCGAGGAAGCCGGCAACCAGGCGAAGACCACGCCGACGACGCCAGCAATGAATCCAAGAGCATAAACCACATTGATCATCGTGGCATCAGCCGCGTTGGCGTACATGCTGAACATCGGCAGGCTGATCAGCATGCCAACGACGGAGATGGCCGCCAGGATCGTGGCGATGATCCGCATCGCGCGGACCCCTCGACCGACGAAGAAGCCGACCAAGAAGTAGGCGATGAGCGTGATGAACATGCCCACCACGGTGAAGGTGGTCATGGTGGAAGTGATCTGCGACAGGAAAGTGTCGGGGTTTTCTATCATGCGTTCGATCTCTGCATTCATCGCGGCGTCGTTGGAAGACTCCATCTGCATGCGCATCTGATCTTCGAACATCGTCCACTGCGAACGCACCATATTGCCGAAGAGGTTGGTGCTGTTGATCAGCCAGCTGGCTGCGGCGCTGAGCACCCCGGCAAGCATGATGAAAATAAACGCCATCTGCAAGGTCTTGGGACGCTCGGCAGGCGGCTGGACCGGAGCGTAGCCACCTTGCTGCTGGAATTGCGGAAGCTGCTGCGCTGCCGGCTGACCGTAGGGGGTCGGCTGCCCACCGTAGGGATTTTCGCCGTAGGGGTTCGGGTTCGAACTCCCGGACCCGGCTAACGGGTCATATGGCTGGCCTGGCTGGTTCGGATCGTTGGTGCTCATGATCGTCCTTTGATTGCTGCTAAACGGTGAGTAACTCTAACTACTAGCCTAGTCCGTGGCGTTTGTGATGTGCCCCTCCGAAAGGATGGTTTTTTGATATGGGAATCCCATGCAGAGGCTGTGAATACTTGATCGTGGCCACAATTTTCATCTTTTAGGTTGATTGTTTGAGAGACTGTAACCATGCCAGTTTCAACCGTTCATTTGTTGCGCCATGGGGAAGTTTTCAACCCGAACCGCGTTTTGTATGGCCGGATCCCGGGGTATGGCCTTTCCGAGCTGGGTTTCCAGATGGCGGATCGAGCCGGAGAGTACTTCGCCAAGCGTCAGGCCGAAGGCGCCCGGGTGGTCCGTCTGGTTGCCTCCCCGCTGCTTCGAGCGCAGCAGACCGCGCAACCTGCGGCCCAGGCTCTGGGCCTGCCCATCATCACCGATGACCGGGTGATCGAGGCAGGCAACAGCTTTGAAGGTCTGGCACAGATCAAGTCCCACCTGAAGAATCCGCGGTACTGGCCGCTGCTGCGCAATCCGCTGAAACCCTCATGGGGCGAACCGTACGCCGCGCAGGTCGCTCGCATGCGACAGGCCATGGACGCCCAGCGCCAGGCGGCGGTGGCCGAACACGGCGACGGCGCCGAGATCATTATCGTCAGCCACCAGTTGCCTATTTGGGTGACCCGGCGCGCCGGTGAAGGCAAGCCGCTCTGGCATGACCCACGCCAGCGCGAATGCACGCTGAGCTCAATAACGAGTTTTGAGTTTGACGGAGACGAACTTCGCTCCGTGAATTACACCGAACCGAGCCCAGACCTGCTGGCGGGCGCGGCGAACATCCCTGGAGCCTAAGCCAAATGAATGAATCCTCGCAGAATCCTCGCTTCCTGAATCGTCGCACCATGCTGCGTTCGATGCTGGTTGCCGCGGCGGCTGTGCCGCTGGCCGCATGCTCGGTCACCGAGGATCCGCTAGCCAAGCAGGCGCGCTCCGGAGACAACAAAAACTACATCGCCGGCGACGGCGCGGTGCAGGAATATCTGCCCGCGAAGCGCAGCGAGCCAATCGAACTGACCTCCGAGACCTATCAGGGCACGCCCATCGATCTGGCGGCCCTGCGCGGTAAGCCGGTGGTGCTGAACTTCTGGTACGCCGCGTGCGCACCGTGCCGAATCGAGGCACCGCACCTGAAAGAACTCTCCGAGGACTTTGGCGAGGACGTTCCATTCATCGGAGTCAACGTCCGCGATGAGGCCGAAGCCTCGCTGGCCTTCGAGCGCAGCTTCGAAATCCCTTATGAATCCGTGCAAGACACCGATGGCCAGATCCAATTGGCGATGACCAAATACGTACCACTGCAGGCGGTTCCCTCCACGCTGGTTCTGGACCGCGAGGGACGGGTTCGCGCCCGCGTCATAGGTGCTATCGAAAAGGGGACGTTGAAGTCCCTGATCGACACCGCGCTCACCGAAGAGTTGTGAGCCTCCCGTTGATCTCTTCGAATCCCTTCGCCGACATTGCGCTCGACGGGTCGCTGCTGCTGGCCGCCCCGGTGGCCATGCTTGCGGGACTGGTTTCCTTCCTCTCACCGTGCGTTCTGCCCTTGGTCCCGGGATATCTCGGTTATGTCACCGGGCTGACCGGCGCCGATCTGCGCGAGCACCGCCGCGGTCGGGTCCTGCTGGGCGTGCTGCTGTTTGTCCTCGGATTCTCGGTAGTCTTTATCGCGGCCGGCGTGCTGTTCAGCCAGGCCACCGCGTGGCTGAAGTTCAACGGCGCCTGGGTAACCCAGGCCTTGGGCCTGGTCGTGGTGCTTATGGGCATCGTCTTCATGGGCGGAATTTCCTGGATGCAACGGGACCGAAAAATTCATCGGAAACCACCGGCAGGGCTCTGGGGAGCGCCGGTGCTGGGGCTGACCTTCGGTTTGGGCTGGGCCCCGTGCATCGGGCCTACGCTCAGCGCGGTGCTGATCATGTCCACTGGCACCGATGCGAACGTTGCCCGCGGAACGCTGTTGACGGTGCTCTATTGCCTTGGATTGGGTTTTCCGTTCATCCTGATCGCCCTCGGATTGCAGCGCGGCATGCAGGCGCTGGCATTCTTCCGCAAGCATCAGCTGCTGATTATGCGTCTGGGTGGGGGAATGCTGATCCTGCTCGGACTGGTCATGATCTCCGGGCTCTGGGGAACCTGGGTCGCTGAATTACAAAACTGGTTTGCCAATGAAGTGAGGTTGCCGATCTAATGGCGAAAAATAAACGAACCGGCAAAGACCGAGGCGACGCACCTGCCCTGGGTTTCCTTGGTTCGCTGCGGTGGATCTGGACGCAACTGACCTCGATGCCAACCGCCCTGTTCTTGCTGCTGCTGCTCGCGGTCGCTGCGGTTCCGGGATCGATCTTCCCGCAGCGGTCGATGAACCCCGAGACGGTCAATGAGTATCTCGAGCAGAACCCGGCAACCGGCCCCTGGCTTGACCGGTTCCAGCTCTTCGATGTGTATTCCTCCGCATGGTTCTCCGCGATTTATATTCTGCTCTTCGTTTCGCTGGTGGGTTGCATCATTCCCCGGGTGAAGAAGCACGCGCAGGCACTGCGCACCCCGCCGCCACGCACTCCCGCCCGACTCGATCGGTTGCCGCAGTACACCTCACTTTCGCTGGTTGAAGATGAAGCGGATACTCCTAGCGATGATGAAGTCATCGATGATGCCTACAAGGTGCTGCGCAAGCGCGGTTACCGTGTTGAGCGTCGCTCCGATGCAACCGGTCGTTCGGTAGCGGCCGAACGCGGCTACACCCGGGAAATCGGCAATCTGACCTTCCACATCTCGCTGATCGGTGTGCTCGTTTCGGTGGCCATCGGCGGAGCCTTCGGCTACGCCGGGCAGCGCGTCATCGTGGAGGGGGAGACCTTCGTGAACTCGCTGGTTTCCTATGATTCCTTCACCCCGGGCACCAGCTTCAACCCGGAGAATCTCACCGCCTATTCGGTGAAGCTGGACAAATTCGACATCGTCTTCGACCGCGAATCGAAGACGCACTTCGGCCAGCCCCTGGATTTCACCGCGCATGTGGAGACCCGGCGTTCTGCCGATGCCGAACCGGTGAAAGAAGAGCTGAAGGTCAACCACCCGCTGCGCATCAACGGCGCCGACGTGTACTTGGTCGGCAACGGCTACGCGCCGGTGGTGACGGTCCGTGACGGCAACGGGGATGTGTCCTTCTCCGGCCCGGTGGTTTCGGTGCCGCAGGACTCGGTGTACACCTCCCTGATGGTCATCAAGGCACCGGACGCGAAACCAGAACAGCTGGGTTTCCAGGGCTTCTTGCTGCCCACCGCCTTGGTCGATGAAACCGGCTTTGGCATCTCCGGGGATCCCAACGCGATCAACCCGCAGCTTCACCTGAACTCCTTCGCCGGAAACCTGGGCCTCGACGACGGCGTGCCGCAGAACGTGTATGTGCTGGACACCGAGAACCTCACCGAGGTGAATTCACGCAATCTCGACTCCGGCGGCATAGTGCTCGAAGCCGGGCAGACCTATGACCTGCCCGATGGCAAGGGGAGCATCGCCTTCGACGACCTGAAGCGCTTCATCGCCGTGGATGTGAATTACGATCCGAGCAAAACGCCGATCCTCATCTTCGCCTTCTTGTCCCTCGCGGGGCTGGCGGTCTCGCTCTTCACTCCGCGCCGACGCGTCTGGGTGAAGCTGAAGAACGAGGACGGGCAGCGCAGCATTGAATACGCGCTGCTGGCCCGCGGCGAGGATCCGCGCCTTGAACGTGAATCCGCAGAGTTGCACAATATCTTTGACAGCAAGTGGCCAGTGGCCAGCCAGAAGCAGGACCAAGGAGAAGTAAATGCCTAACGGCTCAAACCTCGCGCCAATCAACGAAACGCTGGGCAACTACAGCCAGCTGTTCATGTTGCTTTCGGCATTCGTCTACATGGTTGCCTTCATTTTCTTCGCGCTGGACCTGGCCAAGAGCAATAAGAGCATCAGCGAAATTGATGCGGCCGCATTAAAACGCGACTCCGAGATGCTCGTTGGTGCCGGAACGACCGCGGTGGCGCAGCCGAAACGCCCGAAGCGCGGTGCGCAGCCGGCGCGCGCCGACAACGTTGGCGAAGACATCGTCAACGACAAGATGAACTACACCGAGCACTCCTCGACGCGCAATATCGCACGCATCGCGGTGGTGCTGACCTGGCTTGGCGTGGCGATGCATGGCTTCGCGGTCGTCGCCCGCGGCGTCGCGGCGCACCGCGTGCCGTGGGGCAACATGTATGAGTTCTTGTCCACCGGCGCGCTGGTGGTCACCGTGGTGTACCTGGTGGTTTTGTTCTTCAAGGACCTGCGGTTCATGGGCAGCTTCATCATCGGCCTGGTGACCCTGATGCTGTGCGGCGCGACCCTGGGCTTCCCCACTCCGTTGGGCCACCTGGTACCCGCCTTGCAGAGCCCGTGGATTGTCATCCATGTGTCCATCGCGGTATTCGCCGCGGCGCTGTTCTCCATCAGCTTCGCCATGAACGTGCTGCAGCTGATCCAGCACTCGCGGATGAGCAAGCTGGCCGCCGGCCAGCCGGACAAGCTGCCATTCATGCGCTTGGTTCCCGGAGCGGGCGCGCTGGAGAACTTCGCCTACCGGATCAATACCATTTCGTTTGTCATGTGGACCTTCACCGTGATGGCCGGCGCGATCTGGGCCGAAGCGGCCTGGGGACGCTACTGGGGCTGGGACCCGAAGGAAGTCTGGTCCTTCGTGATCTGGGTGGTCTACGCCGGCTACCTGCACGCACGTGCCACCGGTGGCTGGACCGGGCCCCGTTCGGCCTGGCTGTCGATCATCGGCTACGGCTGCGTGATCTTCAACTTCACCATCGTGAATATGTTCTTCGACGGCCTGCACTCCTACGCCGGAGTCTAGCCCACACCCGGGACCCCGGTTGCCGGGGCAGCCCCGAGGGACGGACCACTCAAAGGTCCAGCCCTCGGGGCTTTTCCATGCCCGGAAAGCTCCTTGCCGTGACCAGCCGATCCGGAAGTTGAAGTCCACCGCGGCTAGGCCGCCGCCCAACAGCCGCCAGCGGCAGCTTAGCGGCCTTCCGGGCTTGGAATCAGCAACGGGCTAGCACCGCAGCGAAAACGTTGCGTAGTAAGAACTGCAGGGACCGGCATAAGCCGGGCCCTGCAGTTCGCTTCGCTGAAAATTAGCTGTCCTTGGACGGAGTATCTGAATCGTCCGAAGAATTACCCTTGTTAGGTTTCTTCTTCGCTTCGCGCTCTTTTCGTTTGAGTTCTTCCTCACGTGCTTTGAGCTCGGTTTCGCGCTGCTGCTGGCGCCGCCAGATTTCCAGCTGGCGGAGGAAATCCTCGTCGTCGTCGGGAGCATTCTGCTTGTCCGGGGACTTGCTTGCCCCCGCGGCCGGACGACCTAAAACAAACCACAATCCCGGCCCCAGCAGGGGCAGGAGGATGATGATGACTAACCATGCCGTTTTGGGCAGGGAGCGCACCCGATGTCGCTCGGTGCGTGCACACTCGATCAATGTGTAGATCATGAGCGCCACCGAAATGAGTGCGGCAAAAATAATGATGCGGACCATGCCTCTAGTCTAATGACTTTCTGGCTCACAGGTTCATCGGTAGACTTTAACGTATGCAGTTTGTGAAATATTCGGTGCTTCGGTTGGGTCTGTTCTGCGTTGTCTTCTTGGCAATGTGGAAGCTAATGGCCTGGCCGATCTTCACCTCGGGCCTGATTGCCCTGATAGTCGCCTTTGCCGTGTCCTATTTGTTCTTCAACAAACTACGTTTGGCAGCAAACGAGGACGCGCGCAACGCCTTTGCCAAAACCAGCGCATCGAAGACCGAATCCCAGCTGGCCGAAGAAGCCATCGAGGATTCCTTCGACGAATCGCAGCGACCGGAAAACAAATAAGCGAAGCCTTCCAAAGTTGTTCACTTTGGAAGGCTTCTGCCTTAGAGCCAGGCGTGCAGCATGATGGCCAAGCTGAAAAGCGCGGCGTAGACCACGTTCACCAGGCCCGTCTGCTTGAGCACCAGCACCAGCTTAGGCAGCGATTCTTCGCGCAGCATCAGCCAGCTTGGAGCGGCGGCCGGGATGAAGCTGAGCAAGATGAGCCACATCCAACCGTTTGACCCCGTGAGCAGCAGCGGCAAGACAATGGCGGCGCTCAACATCAGCACGTAGCTCAACCGGGCCGACTGTTCGCCCAGTCGCACCGCCAAGGTAATCTTGCCAACTTCGCGGTCCGTGGGAATGTCGCGGACGTTATTTGCCATCAGCAGCGCGCAACCGATCAGGCCGGTGCCGATCGCACCGAGCAGCGAAGCCAGCGTGAGCTGACCAATCTGCGTGTACGTGGTGCCCAGCGTGGCCACCAGGCCGAAGAAAATGAAGACGTAGAGATCTCCCCAACCGCGGTATCCGTAAGGGTTCTTGCCGCCGGTGTAACCCCAGGCGGCAAAGATCGCCGCGACGCCCACCAAGAGCAGTGGCCACGAAGCGGAAAGAATCACGAGCAGCAATCCGAGAATCGCCGCCAACCCGAAGCATCCGAAGGCCGCGTTTCTCACGTGCTTCGGCTTCGCTAGTTTGGAGCCGGTCAAGCGCAGCGGGCCGACCCGTTCGTCGTCGGTTCCGCGGATTCCGTCGGAGTAGTCATTTGAGTAATTCACGCCGACCTGGAGCAGGAGCCCCACAAGCAGGGCAAGGACAAAGCGGAACCATAAAAATTGGCCGGTTTCGCCCACTGCGGCCGCGGTGCCGATAACTACCGGGGCGATGACGATGGGCAGGGTGCGCAGGCGTGCGCCGGCGACCCACTGGGAAAGCGTTGCCACTTCTCGTTCCTTTCGGCGAGATCAAAAACTCGGACCCCTTAGTTTCCCGCGAAACTTCGGGCAAGGCGAATCGGATCAGCCGCCGGCGCGCAACTCGTCGAGGATTCGGCGTCGATCGAACTTCCCGTTGGGCAGCAATGGAAGCCCGGAAGGGTAGTGGCGGACCCGTTTGGGAACGGCCGCGGATCCAATAGTTTGACGCACGGCTTCGAAGGCATCCTGCGTATTTGTCGGACCTGAATAGGCTAAACCTACGCTTTGGCCCCATTGCGCGTCGGGTACCGGCAGCACCAGGCACTGCTTGAAGAACTCTTCGAGCAGGCCCTCAATTTTCCCGGCCGACAGTTTTACGCCACCGGTATTAATCACATCGTCGATACGCCCGGCGATATTCAGCCGGTTGCCGTCGACGCTGCCCAGATCATCGGTGAGGTACCAGCGCGTGCCTTCGTCGATGACGAAGTGTTCGGCGGTGGCTTCGGGATTATTTGCGTAGCCGTCGGCGAGCATCGGCCCGGAGACCAGGATGCGTCCCTGGCGTTCGGCAAGTTTCACCCCCGGCAGGGCGGTTCCGTTGTAGACCAGACCGCCCGAAGTTTCCGCAGCGCCATAGGTTTGGAAGATCTTCAGGCCCAGATGCCGCGAGCTTTGCAGCAGGTCCTTGCTGGCCCGTGCGCCGCCGAGCAAGATGGCGTCGAAACGCTTCAGCGCCGCAATGGTCCGTGGCTCCGGATTGTCCAGCAGGCGGGCCAACTGGGTGGGGACCAGGGAAGTCAGGCGGCGGGCATCGACCATTTCCTCGGCCGCGTCGGTGAACTTCTGCGCAGAGAAGCTGCCGGTCGTGTCCATCACCACCGGCTTGGTGCCAGCGAACAGGGAACGGGTCAGCACGCTCAAGCCGGCGACATAGTGCACCGGCAAGGCCAGCAGCCACTGGCCTTCAAAGCCGAGGAACTCGGCCGTGGCCTGCGCACTGGATGCCAGCGCCGAGACGCTGAGCACCGTGCGCTTGGCCCGGCCGGTGGAACCGGAGGTGCGCACCACTGCCATGGGCTGCTCGAAGCCCGGCAGGTCCGAGGCCGCAAGGTACTGGATGCGCCAGCCGCGGGGGCTGGACTCATCGGCCAATACCTCAACGGCCGGGCCCTCGTCGTTGGCCGCGTCGGCCAAGGCTGCCAGCAGTTCTGCTAGTTGTGCGTCCATATCCGGTTCTCGTTCCTTCACCGACGATTTAGAAGTAGTAAGGGTAGTTGGACCAGTCAGGGTCGCGCTTGCCCAAGAACGCGTCGCGTCCTTCCACTGCTTCATCGGTCATGTAGGCCATGCGGGTGGCTTCACCGGCGAAGACCTGCTGCCCGGCCAAGCCGTCATCGGCCAGGTTGAAGGCGAACTTCAGCATGCGGATGGCCTGTGGCGACTGGCGGGCAATATCTGCCGCATACTCCAATGCGACCTCCTCGAGGCGGGCGTGCTCCACCGATTCGTTGACCGCACCCATGCGGACCATGTCGTCGGCCGAGTATTCGCGGGCCAGGAAGAAGATCTCGCGAGCGGTCTTCTGCCCTACCTGGCGGGCCAGCAAGGCTGAACCGTAGCCGGCGTCGAAGGAGCCGACGGTTGCGTCGGTCTGCTTGAACTTGCCGTTCTGCTTCGAGGCGATGGTCAGGTCTGAGACCACGTGCAGCGAATGCCCGCCGCCGGCGGCCCAGCCGTTGACCACGCACAGCACCACCTTGGGCATGGTGCGCATCAGGCGTTGGACTTCCAAGATGTGCAGGCGTCCGGCACGGGCCGGGTCGATGGACTCGCGGGTCTCGCCCTCGGCATAGCGGTAGCCGTCGCGGCCGCGAATGCGCTGGTCCCCACCGGAGCAGAAGGCATGTCCGCCGTCTTTTTCCGATGGACCGTTGCCGGTCAAGATCACGGTAGCGACATCGCTGGTCATCCGTGCATGGTCCATGGCCCGGTAGAGCTCATCTACGGTGTGCGGGCGGAAGGCATTGCGCACCTCTGGGCGGTCGAAAGCGATGCGCACGGTAGGCAGGTCTCGCACGATGTTTCCCTGGGCGTCACGCTCCACCTGGCGATGGTAGGTAATGTCGGTGAAGTCGAAGCCTTCAACCAAGCGCCAGCGCTGTGGATCGAAGACATCAGAGACCTTCTTGGGCAAAACGGAATTATTCAGGCTACTCACCCTATGCATGCTAGTCGGTTTCGTGCCGAACTCTAAGAAAGCAGGCGTAGACTTTTCACGGCTTAAGACGCAAATGGGCGCGATATTTCCGCCGCCACGCTTCAGCCCGCCTTTTGGATCACGGGATTCATTTCACGATTTTTGTACCGGTTCAGCCTCTGGACCAGTGAGTCAGGAGTTGATCTATGCCATCTGGAGTGCATCACCGGGAAGATGCAGAAATCAGCGCAGAGGGTTATAAGAAATCCCTGAGCCGTCGCCACGTCCAGATGATCGCCATTGGCGGAGCCATTGGTGTGGGATTGTTCATGGGCTCCGGTGGCCGGTTGGCATCCACCGGTCCGGCCCTGGTGCTGTCCTATCTG
Source organism: Glutamicibacter sp. AOP12-B1-11 (assembly GCF_052379245.1). Lineage (NCBI taxonomy): Bacteria > Bacillati > Actinomycetota > Actinomycetes > Micrococcales > Micrococcaceae > Glutamicibacter > Glutamicibacter sp. AOP12-B1-11. The sequence goes on from NZ_JBQSYL010000003.1 coordinate 27,180, forward strand.
GTAGCCGGTGCGCTGGCCTACCTGCTGATGCGGGCGTTGGGAGAGCTGATCATGTATCGGCAGACCTCCGGATCCTTTGTCTCCTACGCGGCTGAGCTCTTCGGTCCCAAGGGCGCTTTCGTTTCCGGCTGGATGTACGTGCTGAATTGGATCATGACCGGCGTTGCGGAGCTGATAGCGATTGGCTTGTACTTCCAATACTTCTTCCCGAATATCCCGGTCACCGTTTCGGCGTTCTGCGCGTTGCTGCTGCTGGTGGCAATTAACCTGTTCAGCGCCAAGGCCTTTGCCGAATTTGAATTCTGGGCAGCGTGCATCAAGGTCACCGCGATTATCTTGTTCCTGGCGGTGGGCATCTACATGGTGGTGACCAATGCGCAGGTAGGGGAGCACACAGCATCGGTTTCCAATCTCTTTATCGGAGACGAGAATGGCCAAGGTGGCTTGTTCCCTCGCGGCTTCTTTGTCAGCATCCTGGTGCTGAACTCGGTGATCTTCGCCTACAACGCCATTGAACTGGTGGGTATTGCCGCCGGTGAGATGGAGAACCCAGAAAAGGAAGTTCCCTCTGCGATCCGCGCCGTAGTAGTCCGCATCCTGGTCTTCTACGTAGGCAGTGTTTCGCTGTTGGCCATGGTGCTGCCCTGGCATGAATACGAATCCGGGGTGAGCCCGTTTGTGACTGTCTTCGAGAAGATGGGGCTGGGCTGGGTTGGCAGTGCGATGAACTTGGTGGTCATCACCGCCGCGCTGTCTTCATGCAATTCCGGGTTGTACTCCATTGGACGCATTCTGCGCACCATGAGCGGGAACGGGCATGCTCCGCAGTGGCTGTCGAAAATGAACAAGCATTTTGTTCCTTCCGCCGGCATCATTTTCGTGGGCGTGGTTTACCTGGCCGGGGTCATCTTGAACATCTGGCTTGGCGAATCCTTCGCCTTCGACCTTGCGTTGAACACCGCCTCCATCGGCGTGCTGTTCACCTGGGCTTCGATCTTCGGCTGCCAGCTGATGCTGCGCCGCAAGAAGGGCGCGGTGTCGTCACTGCCCATGCCAGGCTCTCCGGTTACTGGTTGGGTTGGCCTGGTCAGCTTGCTGATCATCACCGTGCTGATTTCCTTCGATACCCTGACCGGAGAAAATGGTGAGGTCTTCCCGGTAGGGCTCTACACCATCGCCACGATTCCGCTGTTTGCCGTGGTGCTGTGGATCGGCTGGCGTTTCGCCCGCAAGCATGCCAAATCGAGCACCAATTTCTAAGCGGGGAACCAACTCGCCTGAAACAGCCAAGGGGCGCATCTGCATAATGCAGATGCGCCCCTTGGCTGTTGTGTTCGAGTGCTTAGGAGGTTCGGGTTTCATCCTGCTTCACTGCAGCGAGGATGCCGGTGTCCAATGCATCGGGGATCTCGGTGCCGCGCAGCGAAGCACCTGCGGTTTCCGGCATGAACTTGATGGCGATCGCACCAATGACACATGCTGCCATCATGTAGATGGCTGGGAAGAGCAGGAAGCCGGTGGCATTGATCGCTGCCTCGTTGACCATGGCTGCGGTGCCACCGAAGATCGCCGTAGCGATGTTGTAGGTGATGGCAAAGCCTGCGAAACGCACATGGGAAGGGAACATGGCCGGGAAGGTTGCGGTAATCGTGGCTAGCTGTGGAATATAGAGCAGGCCCAGTACTGCGAAGCCGACAATGGCCAAGGCGAAGGACTGGCCCATCAGCCAGAACATTGGCAGCGCCAGCACGAACAAGCCGATCACCGAGGCGTACCACATTGGTTTTCGCCCGACCCGGTCAGAGAGCGAGCCGGCAAATGGAATGACCGCCATCATCGCTACCTCACCAATCAAGATGGTGGCCAGCGAAGCGTTGGGATCCAATCCCAGCTGGGTTTCCAGATAGGTAGGCATGTAGCTGAGCAGCGTGTAGTTCACGACGTTCAGTGCGATGACCAGACCGGTCATGGTCAGCATCGGGCGCCAGTAGGTCATTACCAGTTCCTTGAGCGAACCGCCCTGCTGGGCTTCGCCGGCTGCTTCGATCTCCTGGAAGACAGGGGTGTCCTCCAGCTTGCTACGCAGGTACAGGCCGATCAGGCCCATTGGCAATGCGAGGAAGAATGGAATACGCCAGCCATAAGCCATCATGGCTTCTTCGCTGAGCATCACTTGCAGGCCAAGCATCACGGCCGTACCCAAGGCGAAACCGCCCAAGGTGCCGAATTCCAAGAATGAGCCGAAGAATCCGCGCTTGCGGTCCGGCGCATATTCTGCCATGAACGTGGCCGCACCGCCGTATTCGCCGCCGGTGGAGAAGCCCTGGACCATGCGCAGCAGCACCAGCAGAATTGGTGCGGCGATGCCAATGGTTTCAAAGGTCGGCAGTACGCCGATGAGGAAGGTGGCCAGGGACATCAAGATAATGGTCAACGCCAAAATCTTCTTGCGTCCCAGCTTGTCGCCCAGTGGGCCCCAGACCAGGCCGCCAATCGGGCGGACCAGGAAGGAGAGGGCGAAGGTGGCCAGAGCCATGAAGGTGCCGCCCTCGGTGGGGAAGAAGTGGGCGGTGATATAGGTGACGGCTACGGCGTAGACACCGTAGTCGAACCATTCTGTCATATTACCCATGGCCGAAGCGGCGGTGGCCTTGCGTACTTCTTGCCGGCCTTCTTGGGTGTTCATGTCCGGACCAATGTCATGGTCAAGGTCTGGAGTGAAATTATGGGTATTCGTGTTGTCGTTTGGCTGGCTATTTTCCGGTTGCATCGCTGCTCCGTCGTTTTCAGCTTTCCGTCGACCGATCGTCCAAAGGCCAGGAAGTAATTCATCGCCTTGGCCGCGGTCCACGATCTGGGATTTTTCCAGAGTCCGTTAAGTACCAGAGGGTATTCGAATCAATTTCTAATATCAACCGCTGACATGGAATCGATTGGACGCCGCGTGGGATAAAAGGCAATTAGAACAGCCAGGAGCAGCCCGGATGGCCGAGGGCTGAAAAAGTGCAATTGTGAAAATTTGCTGACCCGCGACTTTATTATTGAACGAATGGTCGGTAAGTTTAGGTGTTGAGAGTCACTTACCACTTTGGCATAAGGAGCACAGATGACCGAGGCATTTCTCGTTGGTGGAGCACGTACGCCGGTAGGCCGTTACGGCGGAGCGCTCAGTGCTGTGCGCCCCGACGACCTGGCCGCAGTGACCATCCGCCGTGTCATTGAAGACGCAGGGATCGATCCGGCACACGTGGATGAAGTGATCTACGGAAACGCCAACGGCGCCGGCGAAGAGAACCGCAACGTGGCACGCATGGCAGCCTTGCTCGCAGGCCTTCCGGTGACAGTCCCCGGGATAACCGTCAATCGCCTATGCGCCTCGGGCATGAGCGCCATTACGATGGCCAGCCATATGATCAAGGCAGGAGCTGCGGACATCGTGATCGCCGGCGGCACCGAATCCATGTCGCGCGCCCCCTGGGTGATGGAAAAGCCATCCAAGGCCTTCGCCATGCCAGGAGCAACCTTCGACACCTCCATCGGCTGGCGCTTCACCAACCCGCAGTTCCTCTCCGGCGACTACTCGCGTGATGGCAAGGCCACCTTCTCCATGCCGGAGACCGCTGAGGAAGTCGCCCGCGTCTACAACATCTCCCGTGAGGACTGCGACCAGTTCGCCGTGCAGTCCCACGAAAAGGCCATCGCCGCCATTGAAGCTGGCCGCTTCGTCGATGAAATCGTCCCGGTGACCGTCAAGCACCGCAAGGGCGAGAGCATCGTGGACACCGATGAAGGCCCGCGCCCCGGCACCACCATGGACGTGCTGTCCGGACTGCGCCCGGTCGTCAAGGGCGGCAGCGTAGTTACCGCCGGCAACGCCTCCACGCTGAACGACGGCGCCTCGGCCATCCTGGTGGTTTCCGAACGCGCCCTGAAGAAGTACGGGCTGACCCCGCGCGCCCGCATCGTCGATGGCCAGGCCGCCGGCCTGGAGCCGGAAATCATGGGCATGGGCCCAGTTCCAGCCACCCGCAAGGTGCTGGAACGTGCCGGGCTGGGCATCGAGCAGATCGGCGCCATGGAGATCAATGAAGCCTTCGCCAGCCAGTCGCTGGCCAGCATGCGCGAACTCGGCGTCGACCAAGAGATCGTGAACCGCGACGGCGGAGCCATCGCGCTGGGCCATCCGCTGGGATCAAGCGGTTCGCGCATCGTGATCACGCTGCTGGGCCGCATGGAGCGCGAGCTGGCAACAGCTGGGCGCAAGCTCGGGGTGGCCACCATGTGCGTCGGCGTGGGTCAAGGCTCGGCCATCTTGCTGGAAGGAGCCTAAAATGGAAAGCCTCGATAGCGAATTCCAGACCCTCAAGGTCAGCGAAACCGATGATCGACTATGGGTCCGGCTCCACCGGCCCGAGGTGCGCAATGCGATCGACCAGGCGATGGTCGACGAACTGCATGCCGTCTGCGATTACCTGGAAAGGAATCCCAAAATCCTGATCTTGGCCGGCACTGCCAGCCAAGCGCCCAGCGCCGCGAATCCCAAGGGGAGCAAGGGGATCTTTGCTTCCGGTGCCGACATTTCGCAGCTGCGAGAACGCCGCCGCGATGATGCACTCGCCGGGATCAACTCTGGGATCTTCGATCGCGTCGCCAAGCTGCCGATGCCCGTGATCGCCGCCCTTGACGGATTTGCTTTGGGCGGGGGAGCAGAACTGGCCTACGCCGCGGACTTCCGCATCGGCACCGAAGAGCTGCGCATGGGCAATCCCGAAACCAACCTCGGCATCATCGCCGCGGCCGGCGCGACCTGGAGGCTCAAGGAGCTGGTGGGTGAACCGATGGCCAAGGAGATCCTCCTGGCTGGCAAGGTGCTCACCGGCCGGCAGTGCCTGGAAACAGGACTGATCACGGAAATGCATCCGGCAAGCGAACTGGATGCGGCGGCTGAGGCGCTGGCTGATCGCATTGCGGCCCAGGATCCCTTGGCTGTGCGGATCACCAAGTCGGTATTCCACGCTCCGCGTGAAGCCCATCCGGTCATCGACACTTTGGCCCAGGGGATGCTGTTCGAATCCCAAGCCAAGTTTGAACGCATGCAGGCATTCCTTGATCGAAAGAAGAAGTAACCATGAGTGCAACCAATGAAATTGTGATGGGCCAGCTGCCTAAGTACAGCGGAGTACTCGGCGGCGGCCGCATGGGCGCGGGAATCGCCCACGCCCTGCTGACCAGCGGCAGCACGGTGGTTGTCGTTGAGCGCGATGAGGACTCTGCGCAGGCTGCCTATGAGAGGGTCGCCGAGTCCGTCGACAAGTCCATCGCGCGCGGCGTCGTGTGCGAATCCAAAGATGAGCTCATGCAGCGTTTCTCGGTGAGCACGGACTACGAGCAATTCGCCACCGCTCAATTGGTGATCGAGGCAGTTCCGGAAATCTGGGATTTGAAGGTCTCCTCGCTGCAGGCTGTGGAGCAGGTGCTGGACGCCGAGGCCGTGCTGGCCTCGAATACGTCCTCCCTGTCGGTCAGCGGGCTGGCTAAGGAACTGGCTCGGCCCGGCAAGTTCCTCGGGCTTCATTTCTTCAACCCGGTGCCCGCTTCGACGCTCATCGAGGTGGTCATCGGCGAGCAGACTGATAAGAACCTGGTTGATGCATCGCGCAGCTGGGTACAGGCGCTGGGGAAGACCGCCGTGGTGGTCAATGACGCTCCGGGCTTCGCTTCTTCGCGCCTGGGCGTGGCAATCGCCCTGGAAGCCATGCGCATGGTGGAAGAAGGCGTAGCCAGCGCCGAAGACATCGATAATGCCATGGTCCTGGGTTACAAGCACCCGACCGGACCGCTGAAAACCACCGACATTGTCGGCTTGGATGTGCGCCTGGGAATCGCAGAATACCTCCATGAGACCTTGGGTGACCGGTTTGCTCCACCGCAGATCCTCAGGGATATGGTGGCCGAGGGCAAGCTGGGGCGCAAGAGCGGCCAAGGCTTCTACAGCTGGTAGGAAACCCGCCATATAACCTTCAGCGACAATGGCCTCCGCCGGTCAGGAATGACTCGCGGAGGCCATTGTCCCTCTGGATCCTAGAAGAGATGTCCTAGCAGTGAAGCAAAGAGCTCATCTGGATCATGTGACAGTCCCTTGGAATCAAACCACTCGCACAAATTGACGCAGTCGCGGTGCAAGAAGTCCATGCCTTGCGGATTGCCCGCCAAATCCACGCACTGCGGAACATCGATGACCACTAGGCGCTCGCCGGAAACCAGGAGGTTGTAGGCGGACAGGTCGCCATGGGCAATGCCCAATCCAGCGAACTTCTCAAGGGCGTCAGTGAGTTGATCCCATAGTTCGGGAAGCCGTGGATCAAAGCGCGCAAGCTGTTGCAGGCGGGGTGCTGCCGCCAGCGAATTGTCCGGGTCGGCAATGAATTCCATGAGGATTTCGGTGCCGTCAATCTGTACCGGATACGGCACCGAAATGCCGGCTTCGTAACAGCGCAAGAGGTAGGTCCATTCCGCGTTGGCCCACTGCAAAGCGGCGATGTCCCGGCCGTAGGCGGAATTGTGGCTGATGGCTCGATTATCGCGCGAGCGCCGGGCAGACCTGCCATCGCTATAAGCTTGCGAACGGCTGAATTGAAGGTGGTCGCGGGAGCGATAGCGTTTGGCGGCCAGTAAGCTTGAGCGCTCCTGTGTTGCTCGTTCCAACAGGAAGACGTCGCCTTCTTTGCCGGTTTTGAGGATGCCTAATTCGGTGTCTACGGCACCGGCGTCCTCAATCAGCCATAGCGGGTATGGTTGCGGCCCGCGCATGCCCTTTTCGATAAACGGCCAGGTGGAGTAGCGCTGGCCAGCCGGTGGCTCATCCGAGGATGATTCGTTCCATACGGGCTTGTGCCTGCGGAATTTGAGTTTGGTATCTGCGTCAGCGAAGTTGGACGAGGTTACCTGTGAGCTGGTGGTTGGTTCTCCAGCAGGAAAATGCATGGGGATAAGTCCTTAGAAAAAGAGATCAATGACCGGGAACGGCGGTAAGCAATCATCGTTACCCCTCCTTCAATAGACTGATTGGCAGTTGCCAATGAGTAGAACTCTACAACAGAGAATCAATATGTTGCAATGGGTAAATGAGCCGGGGCCTGAACTATCAAAAGCAAAGCGGAGATCTGGAATGGGAAGGATCCGTGAATGCGCGGCATATTTGCGGAGCCTTTTATCGAATGGGTCGCCACGAGTGGCTTAGTGCCCGGGGCTGGCAGCAAATGCACGAGGGCGGAGTCAGCAAGGTCGTGGACCTGCGCAACCCCAACGAGATCCGCCGGCGGGAGCATGACCCCGCCGTACCCCAGGCAGCGTTCTCCGGCATTGAACTGGTGAACCTGCCGCTGGAGACGCCCGGCAATCCGAGGTTCGAATCGATTGCCGTGCCATATATGAATCACACCGCCATGTACAGGTTGGTGTGCGAAGAATTCGGCGACCAACTGCGTGCAGTCTTCGAGAATTTGGCGAACTCCCAAGGGTCAACCGTGATCCACTGTTCGGCAGGCCGCGACCGCTCCGGCTTGATTGCCACCATGCTGCTGGATCTCGCAGGTTCCCGGGATCAGATTCTCGTCCATGATGAGCTGGCGGTGCGGGGTATCAATGAATGGCATCGTGTCTCGCCGCGAAAGCATCCCTACGAGAGCTATCGGGGTGAAGAAGAGCTGCGGGAAATCATTCAAGAAAGAGCCACGGCCCTGTCGGAATGCTGTGCATGGCTTGGTACGGCCCGCTCCTATCTGCTGTCCCAGGGCATGAGCGAGGAGGGTCTCGATCACCTGAGTGATCTCGCACGGAATTCCTGAGTAGCGGGCGGGGTGGAGAATTCTCGCGAACAACAATTTGAGGTGTTCACGGTCACGCCCTTGCTGATAAGGTTAAGGTTAATACTGACCGACCGTTCAGGAAGGAATTATGTCGATGTCGACAAAACAGATCAGCGTGGTACCCAGCTTTATCGCCGGACAATGGCGGACCCCGCAGTCCGAGGGCGGAACAGAAGTCCGTGACGCCAACACCGGAGAACTTCTAGCCACTGTCACCAATGACAAGCTGGATGTTGCAGCGGCGGTGGACTATGGCCGTGGCACCGGGCATCAGGAGCTGGCCAAGCTCTCCTTGCATGAGCGCGCACTCAAGCTCAAGGAACTCGCGCTGTATCTGAACGAGCGACGCAAAGACCTTTACGAGATTTCCTTCAAGACCGGGGCCACCAAAATCGATTCCATGGTGGATATCGATGGCGGAATCGGTGTTCTGTTCACATTCTCATCCAAGGGCCGCCGTGAACTTCCCAATAGCAATGTCATCCTGGACGGGCCAACGGAACCGCTGAGCAAGGACGGCTCTTTTATCGGCACGCATATCTACACCGCAATGAGTGGTGTCGTGGTGCAGGTCAACGCGTTCAACTTCCCGGTATGGGGCATGCTCGAAAAGTTTGCCCCGGCGTTTATCGCTGGTGTTCCCACCATCGTCAAGCCAGCGACTCCAACGGGGTACCTCACCGAGGCAGCCGTGAGGATGATGCTCGAATCAGGCATCCTTCCCGAAGGGTCCCTGCAGCTTCTCTCGGGATCAGCCCGCGACCTGATGGACCACCTCGACTACCGTGACATGTTCGCCTTCACCGGCTCGGCCGCCACGGCCAGCAAGCTGAAGTCCCATCCAAATGTCATCGACGGGGGAGTGCGCTTCGCAGCAGAAACCGACTCCCTGAACGCGGCCATCCTCGGCCCTGATGCAGAGGAGGGAACAGCGGAATTCGAGGCCTTCGTCAAGGTCGTCGTCACCGAGATGACCTCCAAGGCCGGCCAGAAATGCACCGCGATCCGCCGCAATATCGTGCCTTCCCATCTGGTAGAACCGGTCATTGCCGCCATCGGCCAGCGAATCGAGCAGCGGGTTGTCATTGGCGACCCCCGCGTCGAGGGCGTGACCATGGGTGCCTTGGCTTCCCTGGAACAGCTGGCTGATGTGCGTGCTGCAGTGCAGGACATGATTGACGCTGGTGGCGAGCTGGCCTTTGGCCGCCTGGATGCCCCAGCCGTACGCGTGGCGCCAGAACGCGACGCCGTGGCCGAATTCGGTGCCTTCATGTCTCCGGTGGTTCTGCGATGGGCCGATGCCCGCAACCCGCTTGTGCACTCCCGCGAGGCGTTCGGACCGGTCAGCTCCGTCATCGGCTACGACAATCTTGACGAAGCCGTGCGGCTGGCCGCCATGGGTGCAGGGTCGCTGGTAGCCACCGTGTGCAGCAATGACACCGACACCGTGCGTTCACTGGCCCTGGGAATCGCCGCCCACCATGGCCGCGTGCACATCCTGAACCGGGAAACCGCGCGATCAACGACCGGTCACGGTTCACCAGTGCCACACCTGGTCCATGGTGGCCCAGGGCGCGCCGGCGGCGGCGAGGAGCTGGGCGGAATCCGATCAGTGAAGCACCATATGCAGCGCACTGCCGTTCAGGGCTCGCCGAATATGCTCACTGCGCTCAGCGGCGTGTGGCATGCCGGTGCTGAACAGCGCCTGGCCGGATGCGAAAAGTTCGGCGGCCAGGAGCAATACACGCACCCGTTCCGCAAGTCGCTGGCCGAGCTGCAAGTAGGCGATGGCTTCGCCTCTGATCTGCGCGTAGTGAACCTTGAAGAGATCAGCGAATTCGCCAAGAAAACTGGCGACACCTTCTACGCCCACACCGATGCAAAGGCAGCCGAAGCGAACCCGTTCTTCCCGGGAATCGTCGCCCACGGGTACCTGCTCGTGTCGTGGGCTGCCGGCCTCTTCGTAGAGCCAGCGCCGGGGCCAGTGTTAGCCAACTACGGATTGGAATCCCTGCGCTTCATCACCCCGGTGGCTGCCGGAGATTCAATCCGCGTGACCCTGACGGCCAAGAAAATCACGCCGCGAGTCACCGATGAATATGGCGAGGTCGCATGGGATGCGATCTTGCACAACCAGAATGATGAGATTGTCGCGACCTACGATGTCTTGACCTTGGTGGAGAAAGAAAACCTCACCTACGCCAACTTCGAAGGCTAAAACGCAACTTCAGCAAGGGTGGATGCCGTCAACCACGGCATCCACCCTTTTGCGTGCTCGGAGCCAGGACAGCTTTGCCGGATATCTATGAAAGCGTTTCCAATTTTGGCAAGATTTGACGCGGAGTGAAAAAATTTTAGGGCAATTTACGCGGACAGTTTCGCGGGTTTCCTGTATTTACAGGAATTTACTTATTGAAGAGAGCTAAGAAAACGCTTACAGTTGTGTGACAGGTCACGCGTTGATGGGGAACGTGTGGTTGAGCGATCCCGACGCTGTCGCGTCGAGCTATCGCAGCCCGATCATCACAATAAAGGAGTTTTTCTGTGGAACTTTTGCCATCACGCGCCAAATCAACACAACGCCGGCACGGAGCCAGGACGGTGAAGCCGGTGGCAGCACTCGGCGCCACGCTCGCCCTGCTCGCCGCACCGTTGTTCGCAGCACCCGCCCAAGCCGCCACCCCATCCAACGACGGCAAGGATGTCATCCTCAACCTGTTCCAATGGAACTGGAATTCGGTAGCCCAGGAATGCGAGTCCAGCATCGGCCCAGCAGGATATGGCTACGTCCAGGTCTCGCCTCCAGCTGAGCACCTGCGCGGCACTGAATGGTGGACCTCGTACCAGCCGGTGAGCTACAAGGTGGACTCGAAACTGGGCAACCGCGAGGAATTCTCCGCCATGGTCAAAAGCTGCAACGACGCAGGCGTGAAAGTGATCGCAGACGCCGTGGTCAATCACATGACCGGAGCCGGGCAGACCGGTACTGGAACCGCAGGCTCGGCTTTCTCCGATGACAACTTCCCAGAGTATTCGGCCCAGGACTTCAACGATTGCCGCACCAACATCAACAACTATGCCGACCGCTGGCAAGTGCAGCACTGCCGCCTCGTGGGCTTGCAGGATCTGAAAACCTCCAGCAGCTACGTCCAGCAAAACATCGCCGACTATCTCGATGACCTCGTCTCGCTTGGGGTATCCGGATTCCGCATCGATGCCTCGAAGCACATGCCCGCAACGGACCTCGAAGGCATCAAATCCAAGATGAAGAACCCCGGCGTGTACTGGGTGCACGAGGTGATCGGGGCGTCGGGTGAACCGATCCAGGAAAGCGAGTACCTCGGCAGCGGCGACTCGCACGAATTCGACTACGCACGACAGCTCCATCATGATTTCGACGCGCAAATCGCCAACTTGCGCTTCATCGGCGACGGCAAGCTCACCAGTGACCGGGCCGGGGTTTTTGTCACCAACCACGACACCGAACGCAACGGCGAATCCATGAACTACAAGTGGGGCGCCAAGTACCTGCTGGGCAATGTTTTCATGCTGTCCTGGCCCTACGGGTCACCCACCGTGTATTCCGGATACGAGTTCACCGACAAGGATGCAGGCGCTCCGGGCGTCAGTGACGCATCGGTACCCAATGCCGACTGCGACTCCTCCGCCTGGACCTGCGAACAGCGGCAAGATGAAATCACCGGAATGGTGGGCTTCAACAACACCGTCGGCGACGCGGCTGTCAGCAATTGGTGGGACGATGGCGGCAACCAGATCGCATACGGCCGCGGCAATAAGGGCTTCGTAGCCATCAACAACACCTCGGCGGCAACCACCCGCGAATACACCAGCTCGCTGGCCGGTGGCACCTATTGTGATGTGGTGTCCGGAGGCGATTGCTCGAAGACCATCACTGTGGGCGCCGACGGCAAGTTCACCGCGACACTGCCTGCCTACGGTGCCATGGCCCTGCACATCGGTGCCGAATCCGATGGCGGATCAGGAACGCCGGATCCGGTCGAGGACACCGCTGATGTCAGCGTCGCGGTCACCGCCCAAACCGTCATGGGGCAGAACATCCGCATCGTCGGCAACCAGCCGGAACTAGGAAGCTGGGATCCGGCCAAGGCGCCACAGCTATCAGCTGCCAGCTACCCGAGCTGGAGCGGAACGGTGGACCTTCCGGCAGGAACGCAGTTCGAATACAAGTACGTCAAGTACGACCAGAGCGGCAATGCCACGTGGGAATCAGGGGCCAACCGCGTCGCGACCGTGAATGCGGACGGTTCCCTGAACCTGAACGACAGCTGGCGCAAGTAGCCACAAAAAAATGATCCCGCCCCAGTTCACACTGGGGCGGGATCATTCTAGGTTCAGCTACTTTTCGGTTTTGGCATTCAGCTTGTCCAAGGTTGCCTGCTTGGCTTTTTGCAAGGCCAGGCCTTCCTCGTCCAGCTCGACCTGCACCGGCTCGGCAGCCTGGGCAGGAAGACCGCGCCACAGGAAGTAGCCGTACGCGGCGGCCAGGGCGATGAAGACGTAGAGGCCAAGCATGCCCAGCATTGGCGAAATCAAGAAGTACACCACCAGGTCCGCGATAGCTGCCACAGCCAGCAGCAGCCAGCCTTCGCGAACGCCGCGCGCAATCATGACGAAGGAAGCGAAAATGGCGGCGTCAGCGAAATACATCACCCAGACTTCCGGGGTGGCGGTCAAGAAGCCGGAGTTGAAGAGGAAGGGGCCGAAGCGCAAGGCCACCAGCAGGATCAAGCCGACAACCATGCCCACGGCAGACCAGAGGGTGACCGGGGTCTTGGTCACTTCGCGCGTGAACTTGCCGTTGAGCATGAACTGCGAAAAACGCCATAGGCCGAAAATCGGCAGAAGCAGCAACGGGATCGCGTAGATCAGGCCCAGCAGGTCATACTGCAATGCGGAGATCATGGGTCCTACGAAAACCGAGAGAATCAGCGTCCACCAACCCAAATCATTGCGGTGCGCAAGAAGGATTGCGGAGACGAAAACTAGCAGCATGCTAGCGGCTGACAGCAGGATCTGGACATAGGAACTACCGCTGTCTGCAGTAGCCATGAACAGGGTTTCTAAGAAGGAATCCACGGTGCTCTTCACTCGATCGATTGGCAACGACAGGTGCACGAGGCACCCCTTAGATGCTAACGGTGATTCCTGTGAGGAAGACAAGATTACAAGGAGGCATACGCCACATTGCCGCTTGCCCTGTGGCACGCTTAAACGACGCTGGCTCCCACCGATCAGGTGGGAGCCAGCGCAAGATGCAATCCAGCGATTAAGCCGCTGTGGTGTGCAATCCGTTGAAGAGCAATGAAATGGCTTGGTCTTCCAATTCTGGTCCGTTGATCGGACCGTCAGCGCGGTACCAATCCACTACAGAGTTGATCAGGCCGAACAGCAACCTGGCCGTGGCCCGCGGTTCCAAGTCCGCGCGCAGCTTGCCGTCGGATTGGGCTGCGGTGACCAGCTCAGCGAGCTGGCGGTCCATCGCCCGTCGGCGCTGAAGAGCTTGGCGTTCCAGTTCGGTGTTGCCGCGCAAGCGCAGCAGCAGTGTCACGTAGGAACGCTTGGCCAACAGGATCCGGAAGGTAGCGCGCAAGAAGAATTCCAAACGCTCATCGGCGCTGCCCTCATGGGAGCGGACCTCGGCGATCACCGCTTCCAGGGGAATGAGCGCTTCATCCAACGCCAGACGCAGCAGGTCCTCTTTGGAAGGGACGTGGTGGTAAATCGCGGACTTGCTGATACCCAGCCGGTCAGCGAGCTTGCCCATGGAGGTCGCGTCGTAGCCGTATTCGTTGAATGCCTCTACGGCAATGCGCAATACGGTTTCCTGGTCGTACCCGGGGCGGCCACGCTTGGCCGGACGGTTCACAATATCGGTAGTTTCCATGATTTATCGATTATCCCATGTGCTCACTGGGTTAGCTGTTGCGCAGATCAAAGATGCGCTTGAGCTTGCCCATGGAACGCTCCAAGGATTCTGGCTCGACCACGTCGATGGCGCAGGAAGAACCGACGTGGATCTTGATCAGCTTGGCCAGCTCCTTGGCCCCGTTGGCGGCGTCCCCGGATGAGGCATCCATGCGGCGCTCCACCTTCACTGCCAGCTGGTCCATGCGGTCTGGACGGGAAAGGATGAGCTGGAAGTGCGGCGAAAGCGATGGCACCTTCAGGATCAATTCCTCGATCTGGCTTGGGAACAGGTTCACCCCGCGCAGGATGATCATGTCATCGCTGCGTCCGGTGATCCGGCCCATGCGACGGTGACCTGGGCGGGAGGTACCTGGCATCAGGCGGGTCAGATCATGGGTGCGGTAGCGGATGATCGGCAGCGCCTGCTTGGTCAGCGAGGTGAAGACCAGCTCGCCGTGTTCGCCGTCGTTCAATACTTTGGTTTCGTCGAACGCATCCACGATTTCGGGACGGAAATGGTCCTCCCAGATGTGGCTGCCGTCCTTGAGCTCGACCGATTCGCCGGCCACGCCCGGGCCCATGACTTCGGAGAGGCCGTAGATATCGCAGGCGTCGATGCCGAACATCTCTTCCAGCTCGTGGCGCATCTCTTCGGTCCACGGTTCGGCGCCGCAGACGGCGACCTTCAGCGAGGTGTCGCGCGGGTCCAAGCCTGCCCGCTGCATGGCATCGCCAATAGTCAGCAGGTAGGTCGGGGTGCACAGGATCGCGTCCGGCTCGAAGTCCTTGATCAGCGTAATCTGTTTTTCGGTCTGTCCGCCGGACATCGGAATGACGGTAGTGCCCAGGCGCTCGGCAGCCGCGTGCGCGCCCATGCCACCGGTGAACAAGCCGTAGCCGTAGGCGTTGTGGACCTTCCAGCCTGGCTTGACTCCGGAGAGGCGCAAGCAACGTGCGCCCATCTTGGCCCAGTCATCCAAGTCCTGCTGGGTGTAGCCCACCACGGTGGCGCGGCCGGTGGTGCCCGAGGAAGCGTGGATCCGCGCCACCTGATGCTGCGGAACGGCGAACATGCCGAAGGGGTAGCTCTTGCGCAGATCTTCTTTTTCGGTGAACGGGAACAGCTTCAGATCTGCCAGTTCCTTCAAGTCTGTGGGGTGCACGCCAGCCGCATCGTATTTGTCCTTGTAGTAAGGAACATTGGTGTACGCGTAGTCCAGCGTTTCCTTCAGTCGAGTGAGCTGAATCGACTCGATCTGGTCCCGGCTCATCGTCTCTTCGGGATCCAGTGGGTTGGGCAAGTTATCGCGGTCAGTTGGCTGTGACATGCTCATACTTTCGTGTGGTGACTGAATGTTTTAGCGGTTCTTAGGCTTGGGAACGGTGCGCGAGCGGCCCCTGAACTCGGCCACGGTTTCAATCCCGCCATTCGTTCCCGGCTGGGTGACCGTGATGTCGTAAATTCCGCTGCGTCCTTGCTGCGAGACGCGCTGCGCGGTTGCCGTCAGCAGGCGTCCCGGGATCCCTGGCTTGAGGAAATTGATGTCTGCGCCGGAGGCCACGGTGATGGTGTCCGCGGAGCCTTCCGGCGGATTGCAGCTCAAGGCAAACGCGGTATCGGCCAGCGAGAAGATCATTCCGCCATGGGCGATGCCGAAGCCGTTGAGCATTTCCTGGCGAAGCGTCATCGTAATGACCGCAAACCCGTCGCTCACTTCCACCACTTCAATGCCCATCCACTGGGTGGCATAGTCATTGTGCAAGATTGCGTGGGGTAGTGACTTATCGATTTGGGTTTCGCTCATAGGGACCTCCGCCGAATTAGTTACCGAACGATCATTAGGTAATACTAGATTGTGACCCATCTCAAGCCCTGCTGTCTAATGGCGGACGTCACAATTGCGCGGAGAGCCGGCGCCTCCCAGCGGCAAAGGCGCTGGTGAACACGCAGAATAGCGGGTTCCTTGAATTGCTGATATTCCATCGCCGAGCCGCCCTTGTCCGGCCCGGCGGCCGGCTCCGGCAGGGCTGCGCGCCGGTCGAGAAGTGCTTCCGGTGGTGGAACTTCGCCGAGGGCACGGCCAGAGGATTCCCCGCGGCTGAAAACGAAACCGCCCACAGCCATCGAAAACAATCGAAGGTTGCGGGCGGATCGGTGAATTCAGGCTTAGGTGTCCTCGCGGGCTACTTCGCCGTGGCCGGGTTCTTGCCCAGCGCATCGAGGGCGAAGGCGTAATCCCAGGCGCGATTCTTCCACGCCTCGTAGCGGCCCGAGGCGCCGCCGTGGCCGCCCTCCATCTCGGTTTTCAGCAAGATCGGTTCGCTGCCGGTGCCGACCTCGCGCAGCTTCGCCACCCATTTGGCCGGCTCCACATACAACACGCGGGTGTCGTTCAAGGAAGTCACCGCGGCGATGCGCGGGTAGTCCACGGCCGTAACGTTCTCGTAGGGGGAGTAGGCCTTCATGTACTCGTAGACTTCCTTGTCCTCGATCGGGTTGCCCCATTCTTCCCACTCCAGGGCCGAGAGCGGCAGCTCCGGATCCAGGATCGAGGTCAGCGGGTCCACGAAGGGAACCTGCGCGATGATCGAGGTGTACAGCTGCGGCGCCAGATTGGCGATGGCGCCCATCAGCAGGCCGCCCGCCGAGCCGCCCAGGGCCGCGATGCGCGCCGGATCGGCCCAGCCCGCATCGATCAGGTACCGCGTGGCATCGATGAAGTCGGTGAAGGTGTTCCGCTTGGCGAGCTTCTTGCCCTGCAGGTACCAGTCGCGGCCCAGCTCGCCGCCGCCGCGCACGTGGGCGATCACGAAGACCACCCCGCGGTCCAGCACGCTCAACCGCGGAATCCCGAATCCCGGATCCATCGACACCTCATAGGAGCCGTAACCGTAGATCAGCACCGGATTCGGCACCGAGGTGTCCAAATCCGCGCGGCGCATCACCGTCAACGGAATCTTGGTGCCATCGGCGGCCGTCGCCCATTCGCGTGTGGACAGGTAATCCGCCGAGTCGTAGTCATTGACCGGAGTCTGCTTGCGCAGCACCAATTCCTTGTCATCCAGCCACAGGTCGTAGACGCGCGCCGGAGTGAAGTCCGAGGTGTAGCCGATGCGGATCAGCGGGGCTTCCAGATCGGCGAAGGTGGCAGCGGCGGTGAACAGCTCCTCGTCGAAGGCCGGCTCGAGCACCGGCAGCTGGGATTCGGTGCCCAGCGACTCCAATGGGATCAGCTGAACCCGTTCGCAGGTATCGCGACGCACGGAAACCACCAGATGCGTGGCGGTCAGCGCGGTGCCCTCGATCTTGACCGTGGACTCGTGCCCGAGCACGGTGCGCCAGCTCGCCGGATCGGTATCGGCGCCCAGCTGCGCCAGCTCGACCAGCGAGAGCATATTGTTCGGTGCCTGATGATCGTGGGTGATCAGGGCGCGCCGATCGTCTCCGGGCAACAGGTCGACCCCGTGGAGCAGGCGCAGTTCGCGCGGAACGAGCAGGCGAACCTGTCCGTCCTTGTCGTTCAGATCCAAGACGCTGGTTTCCGCGTATTCGGAGTTGCCGCTGGAAATGAGCAACTGCTGGAGATCGGCGCTGAGATCGAAGCCGAGCCACATGCCCGGATCATCTTCCTGGAAAACTACCGTATCGCTGGCCGGATCGCTGCCCAGCACATGGGCGCGCACCTGATGCGGGCGCCACGTATCGTCAACGACCAGGTAGTAGACGGTGGAGGAATCGGGGGAGAAGGCCAGCCCGTAAAACACGCCTTCGATGACGTCCGGAAGCAGCTGCCCGGTTTCCAGATCCTTGATGTACAGGGTGAAGCGCTCGTCCCCCTGGGTATCGATGCAGTATGCCAGCAGGTTGCTCGGCTCGTTGATGGCCATGCCGCCCAGCGCGAAGAATGACTGGCCCTCGGCCAGCTCGTTGCCATCGAGCAGCACCTGCTCTCCGGGCAGGGCTTCGACCGGGTCGATGACCGGAGGAGTCCAGTCGGCGCGGGCATCGGGGGAGTCTTCGGCCTTGACCCGGCACTGGATGGTGTAGGGCTTGCCCTCAACCGAACGGGTGTAGTACCACCAGCCGCGCCGCCGCGTGGGAACCGACAAATCGGTTTCGACGGTGCGCGCCTTGATCTCCTTGAAGATCTCCTGGCGCAGCTCTTCCTGATCCGCGGTGACCGCATCGGTATAGGCATTCTCCGCATGCAGGTGGTCGAGTACCTGCTTGCTGGTTTTTTCCCGCAACCACTCATATTCGTCGGTGAAGTTATCACCATGGAATTCGCGGATCGTGGGAATCTTCGCTGCGAGCGGCGCGCTAGCGGTAATCGATGCAGAAGTCATGCACCCATTCAATCTCACCAGCGGCGATTGTGGGGTTGGCTATGCTCAGCGCGGACAGGAATCGGGCGGCAAATTCCTCGTTTTGGCACGCGGACATGGTGCAAAGGGTGTCGGCCGGCCGACATTGGCCATAGGCTAACTAACATAAAGAATCGAACTGCACCAAGGGCAAAGCGCCCTATTCGCAATAGAAAGTGATTCAGCAGTGAAAAACACACGCACAACTTTGAGGTCGAGGCGTTTGACTCGGTGGATTGCTGCGGCTGCCATCGGTTTCATGGCGCTGGTGGCCGGGGCCCCCGGGGCGTTGGCCCAGGGCAACGAGAGCGTCGAGGGTCAAACCTACGTCATCGGCACCGACACCACCTTCGCTCCGTTCGAGTTCCGCCAGGATGGCGAGCTCACCGGGATCGACATGGATCTGATCAATACCATCGCCGAGGAACAAGGCTTCAACGTCGAGATTCGTTCCCTGGGCTTCAGCGCTGCCTTGCAGGCGTTGTCCTCGAATCAGGTCGATGGCGTGATCGCCGGTATGTCGATTACCGACGAGCGCAAGGAAATCTATGATTTCTCCGAGCCATACTTTGAATCCGGTGTTCAGATGGCGGTGGATCGCGACGATGAGACCACCAAGGGCTATGAGGACCTGGAGGGCGAAACCGTTGTAGCCAAGACCGGTTCAGAGGGCGAGACCTATGCGAAGTCCATCGCGGACGAGTATGGCTTCACCGTCAAGTCCTTGGACCAGTCGGCCACCATGTACGAATCGGTGAAATCCGGCAGCGCCGTGGCCGTCATCGACGACTACCCGGTCCTTGCCTACGGCATTGCGCAGAACAACGGATTGAAGACCGTGACCGACAAGGTGCCGGGCGGCTCCTACGGATTCGCGGTCAACAAGGGCGAGAATACCGCACTGCTGGCGGCCTTCAACGACGGGCTGGCCGAGCTGAAGGCCAGCGGGGAGTACGACAAGATCCTGAACGAGTACCTGGCCGATCCGAGCGCCGCGGTGCCGAGCAACTTCTTCGACCTGGTGGCCAAGTCCTTGCCGGCGTTGATGACCGGTTTGGGGAACACCCTGTTGGTGACGGCGATTTCCTTCGCGGTGGCCATGGTCCTTGGTTTGCTCTTTGGCTTCATGAAGATTTCGGGCAACATCGTGGTCCGCGGAATTTCGACGTCATTCGTCAATATCTTCCGTGGCACGCCGCTGCTGCTCTGGGCTTTCATGTTCTACTTCGGCCTGCCTCAGCTCACCGGCTGGGATGTCAGCATCTGGGTTGCAGGTGTGCTCACGCTGTCGCTGAACGCCGGCGCCTATATTGCCGAGATCGTTCGCGGCGGCATCCAGTCGGTTGATCCAGGACAGCTGGAAGCCTCCCGTTCGCTGGGCCTTGGCTACGGGAAGTCAATGCAGAAGGTTGTGGTGCCGCAGGCCTTCAAGATGATGACTCCTTCCTTGATCAACCAGTTGATCATCATGCTCAAGGATTCCTCCTTGCTGCTCGCCATCGGCTTTGCCGAGCTGCTCTACCAGGGTCAGCAGATCTACGCGGCGAACTTCCGTGTCACCGAGACCCTGCTGATCGTTGGCGTCATCTACTTCATCGCCATCATGGCCCTGACCAAATTGGCAAACTTTGCCGATCGGAGGTTTAACAAGTGAGCACCGTAAGCGAGCAAACTGCCACGTCGAAGATCCAGGTCAAGGAACTGCGCAAGTCCTTCGGCTCAAACGAGGTCCTCAAGGGCATCGATCTTCAGGTGGGCGAAGGCGAAGTTGTCTGCGTGATCGGGCCTTCGGGCTCCGGCAAGTCCACGCTGCTGCGCTGCCTGAATAAGCTGGAAGATATTTCCGCGGGCAAGGTGATTGTCGACGGATTCGACGTCACCGATCCGAAGGTGGATATCAACGAGGTCCGTCGCCATGTGGGCATGGTGTTCCAGCATTTCAACCTGTTCCCGCATATGTCGGTGGCAGAGAACATCATGTTGGCGCCGGTGGAGCTGAAGAAGCTGAACCGGACCGAGGCGCGGGCCAAAGCCGAAGAGCTGCTGACCCGTGTGGGCTTGGCGGAAAAGGCCAATGCCCGTCCGGCCTCGCTTTCCGGCGGACAGAAGCAGCGCGTGGCGATCGCCCGTGCGTTGGCGATGTCCCCGGGCATCATGCTCTTCGACGAGGCAACGAGCGCGTTGGACCCGGAGATGGTTGGCGAGGTGCTGCAGGTGATCAAGGAGCTCGCCGACTCGGGCATGACCATGGTGTTGGTCACGCACGAGATGGGCTTCGCCCGTGAAGTGGGGGACCGTGTGGTCTTCATGGATGGTGGCGTGGTTTGCGAGGAAGGCAAGCCAGAGGAGCTGTTCGGAAACCCCCAGCAGGAACGTACCCGCGACTTCCTGTCCAAGGTGCTCTAGGTTTTCCCAGCGCTACCGCATAAATTCGGCCCACCCTTGCAGCGTCCTCATCCGAGGCGGTGCCAGGGTGGGCCGAATTTGTGTGCGCACTTTTGGGCTTGGTTGTTGCGCCACGCAACGTTAGTTGAAGATTAAAGTAAATTAACTTAGTCTGGAACCAGAGCTAGCGCCGACCCGTCGACGCGGAGCTGACCATTCGAGATCCGATGCTTTCGGATCAACCCACTAGGAGTCGCCCATATGAATAACCTCATCGACAACCCGCGCCTGCAGGTCATTGCCCAAACGATGCTGCGCCTTGCCTTTGGCTTCCTCTTCCTAGCTCACGGCTGGCAGAAGTACTTCCAGTACACCTTGGAGGGCACCACGGCGTCCTTTGACCAGATGGGAATTCCGGCCGCCGGAATTATCGCACCGGTCGCCGCGACCCTGGAGATCGTCGGTGGCGCAGCCTTGATCCTCGGCCTGCTGACCCGCGTGTTCGCAGGCTTGCTGGGTGCGCAAATGGTCGTTGCGCTATTCATGGTTCACATTCCAGGTGGCGTCTTCGTGGAGAACGGCGGCTTTGAGCTGGTGCTGGCGTTGGCCGCCGGCGCCCTTGCGCTGTTCCTCGTGGGACCGGGCCGCGTATCGGTTGATGCGTTGATCTTCAAGAACAAGAAGGCCGCCGTAAACGCATAACCGGCAGCCGCACGACCCTCAAATGCCCCAGGCGATGCCTGGGGCATTTTTGTGCCCGCGGGCCCGGTTCGCGGTCATTACCTTCAAGTGTGACGCCGCATCGCGGCGTTGCTGTTGACGTGATCGAGCGCACTCTCATATACTGAACGAACGGTCAGTATGTAAATTGAATTTCAGTGAGGTGAACCATGGCCCCGACCACACCGCAGGAGCCGGGACTGAGTGCCGTCCCAAGCTATGAAGAGCAGCAATCACAGGCGCGCTTCGACGCCCTAATTAACGACGATTCCCGTGTTGAACCTCGTGACTGGATGCCAGAGCCCTACCGCAAGACATTAACCCGTCAGGTGTCCCAGCACGCTCACTCCGAAATCATTGGCATGCAGCCAGAGGCCAACTGGATTACGCGCGCCCCTTCGTTGAAGCGCAAGTCGATTCTGATGGCGAAGGTCCAGGACGAGGCCGGCCACGGGCTGTACCTGTACTCCGCGGCAGAAACCCTGGGCACCGACCGTGACGAGCTGAACGACCAGCTGCTGACCGGACGCGCCAAGTACTCCTCGATTTTCAACTACCCGGCACGCACCTGGGCCGACATGGGTGCCATCGGTTGGCTCGTCGATGGTGCTGCAATCGCCAACCAGGTGCCGCTATGCCGTGCCTCCTATGGCCCATACGGACGCGCAATGGTGCGCATCTGCAAGGAAGAATCCTTCCACCAGCGCCAGGGATTCGAAATCCTGCTCTCCCTCTCCCGCGGCACCGAGGCACAGAAGAAGATGGCGCAAGAGGCCATCAACCGCTTCTACGAGCCGTCGCTGATGATGTTCGGTCCACCGGATGACCAGTCGCCGAACTCCGCCCAATCCATGGCCTGGAAGATCAAGCGCTTCTCCAACGATGAACTGCGCCAGCGCTTCGTGGGAATGATCGAAGAACAGGTGAAGGTGCTGGGCATGACCCTGCCGGATCCGGACCTGCACTTCGATGAAGAGAAAAAACAGTGGATCCACAAGGATCTGAACTGGGACGAATTCATGAACGTCATCAAGGGCAATGGTCCAGCCAACGCCCAGCGGCTTGAACATCGCCGCAAGGCCCACCGCGAAGGTGCCTGGGTCCGTGAAGCCGCTACCGCATACGCCGCAAAGCAAGAACAAAGTGAGGTTGCCTAGCATGAGCCAAAAGAGCAATTGGCCCCTGTGGGAAGTATTCGTCCGTTCCTCCCGCGGACTCTCGCATGTGCACGCCGGATCGCTGCATGCCCCGGATAAGGAAATGGCGCTGCGCAACGCACGGGATCTGTACACCCGGCGCAACGAAGGCATTTCCCTCTGGGTGGTGCTTTCCACCGATATCATCACCTCCGACCCGGACAGCAAGGACGCGTTCTTCGAGTCGCCGCAGGGCAAGGACTACCGCCACGCCACCTACTACAAGGCAAGCGAAGGGGTGAAGCACCTGTGAACCACGAAGAACTCGATGCTTCGCTCGATAGCTTCGGCGACGCGCTGGCCTCGGCCACCCGCGTCACGCCGGGCAACGCGCTGCGTCCGGAAGATATCGCGGTGGCAGGAGCCAAGCCAAGCGACGAAGTCGCCCAGTATGCCCTGCACCTCGGTGATGACGCGCTGATCCTCGCCCAGCGGCTTTCGCACTGGATCTCCCGTGCTCCGGAAATCGAGGAAGACATTGCCTTGGGCAATATTGCCCTCGATGTCCTTGGCCATGCCCGTTCGTTCCTGACCTATGCCGGTTTGGCGTGGGATAAGACCGAAGACGATCTGGCCTATTGGCGCGAGGAAGAGGAATTCACCTCGCTGCAGATCGTGGAACAGCCAAATGGCCATTTTGGCGTCACCATCATGCGCCAGCTCATCGTCTCGATCTACCAGCACCTGCTCTACAGCCGATTGCTGGAATCCGCGGATGAAACCATCGCGGCGATCTGCGCCAAGGCGGTCAAGGAAGTTGACTACCACCGGGACCACGCCATCGCCTGGACCATCCGCTTGGGACAGGGAACCGAGGAATCGGCCGAAAAGATGCGCCACGCGCTGGAGATCCTTTGGCCTTACACCGGAGAGATGTTCCAGGACGAAGAGATGCACAGCGAACTAGGCGATGTGGCGGTTCTCCCGTCCTCGCTGCGCGAAGCATGGGACGCCGAGATCACCTCCGTCCTCGCCGAAGCCGGGCTAGAAATACCGAAGTCGGGATTGGCGATGGCGCATGGACGCGCCGGAGAGCATTCCGAGCATATGGGCTACATTCTGGCCGAGATGCAAGTTCTTGCCCGCAAGCACCCCGGTGCGAGCTGGTAACCGATTCCCTAATCCGTTTGAAGGGAGCAACAGTCTTGAGCAGTGCAATAACCAGTGCAGAAGAACTCTATGGCGTTGCCGCCAAGGTCAACGATCCAGAAATCCCGGTGCTTTCCATCGCGGATCTGGGCATCTTGCGCGAGGTCAACGCCAATGCGGACGGCAGCGTGCAGGTGGTGATCACCCCGACCTATTCCGGTTGCCCGGCCATGGACGTGATTACCGAAGATCTGTACCTGGCCTTCCGCGCGGTGGGCATCGAGAAGGTCGACGTGAAGCTGGTACTGACCCCGGCCTGGTCGACCGACTGGATGACCGATGATGGGAAGCGCAAACTCGAAGAGTATGGAATTGCCCCGCCGACCGGTACCGGACATAGCGGGCGCGTCACCGTGGGCATGAGCGTCAAGTGCCCACGGTGCCATTCCTTGAATACCCGAGAGCTCGCGCGCTTCGCGTCGACTTCGTGCAAGGCGTTGTACTCCTGCAAAGACTGTTTAGAACCCTTCGACTATTTCAAGGTGCTTTCATGAGCGAACAAACTACCCCCACCCGTCGTCGGGCCACTTTCCACCGCCTGACGGTCGCCGAGGTGCGCCGGCTGACCAAGGATTCCATCGAGGTCAGCTTCGCGATCCCGGAAGAGCTTTCGAGCGACTTCGATTACTTGGCAGGCCAGTACGTCGCGCTGCGCAAAGAACTGCCAAACGCCGAAGGCGAGCTAGTTGAGGTTCGCCGCTCCTACTCGATCTGCGCGGCACCGACCGGAGAGCTGATCAAGGTCGCAATCAAGCGCGACCTAGGCGGTCAGTTCTCCACCTGGGCCAACGAAGAACTTGTCGCCGGAGACCAGATCGATGTGATGAGTCCCACCGGAGCGTTCATTTCGAAGCATAAGCTCACCGAAATGAACGATCCAAGCTCGGTGGATACCGTGAACCAGGACCAGTTCGTGGCCGTGGCCGCAGGCAGCGGGATTACCCCGGTGTTGGCGATTGCACGCACCATTCTCGAAGCGAACGAAAATACCCGATTCGATTTGATCTACGCTAATAAGGCAGCCATGGACGTCATGTTCCTGGAGGAGCTGGCAGATCTGAAAGATCGCTACCCGGCACGCCTGGCATTGCACCACGTGCTGAGCCGCGAACAGCGAATTTCCCCATTGCTCTCCGGACGTATCGATGCCGAGAAGCTTTCGGCCTTGCTCACTAACGTCTTGCAGGCGCCGAAGGTCGACGAATGGTTCCTCTGCGGTCCCTTCGAACTGGTTCAGATGGTTCGCGATCAACTCACCGAGCTGGAAGTCCCGAGCGAAAAGGTGCGCTTCGAGTTGTTCACCACCGGCGAGCCGAATCGTCCGCAGGGCCATGTGGGACGGCCAGTGCTTGTCGATGAAAACGAGAAGAGCATCGAAATCAGCTTCACCCTCGATGGTTTGCAGGGCGAGGTGAAGTCCCCGGTACGGGCCAACGAAACCGTGCTCAATGCGGCTCTGCGAGTTCGCCAGGACGTTCCCTTCGCCTGCGCCGGCGGGGTCTGCGGCACCTGCCGTGCCAAGGTCACTTCGGGAACCGTGACCATGGCGGAGAACTACGCGCTGGAACCGGAAGAGGTGGAAGCCGGCTACGTGCTGACCTGCCAGTCGCACCCAACCAGCGACAAGCTCAGCGTCAACTTCGACTCCTAGGGGATAAGCCATGATCGAGCTAAGCATTGACCAGGGCGTTGCCCGCGTGGTGCTCAACGCACCGACGAAGATGAATTCTTTGGACCCGGCCGCTCTGCATGAGCTCTCCGAGGCCTACGACCAGGCAGCCGCCAGGGTGGCCGAGGGAACGGTACGTGCGCTGGTGCTCACCGGCGAAGGCCGCGGATTCTGCGCGGGCCGCGATATTTCCAGAGTCAACCCGGCCGATGACGACGTTATGGGGTACCTGGATGGCCAGGTTCAGCCGTTGCTGGAGAAGATGTCCAGCTTCCCGGCTCCCACCTTCGCCATCGTGCAAGGCGCCTGCCTGGGTGTTGGGCTGGGGCTCGCGGTAGCCACCGACGTAGTGTATGTCGCGGAGAATGCGAAGATCGGTTCGCCGTTCGCAAATCTCGGCGCAACCCTCGACTCCGGCGGGCACTGGCTGCTCACCGAGCGTTTGGGAGCCCACCGCACGCTCGACATGATCTATACCGCCGAGCTGATTTCCGGTGCTGAGGCCGTGCGCTCGGGACTATTTTCTCGCGCGTTCCCGGCCGAGGAGCTGATCGAGCGCAGCGAAGAGATCATCTCGAAGGTGGCCCACGGCGCGACCCAAGCCTTTGTCGCGTCCAAGGCGCTCGTTGCCGAGATCCGCGATCAGCGGGTAGGCCTCTGGGCCTCCATGCGCACCGAAAACAAGGCGCAGGCGGCGCTGTGCGACACCAGCGACTATGCCGAAGGGTTCAAAGCCTTCCAGGAGAAGCGGCCACCGGTCTTTACCGGCGGCAATTAAACGGCGCAAAGCGGGCGGAACAGTAAATACTGTTCCGCCCGCTTTTTGCTGTCCGCGCTTAGCGGGTATCGGAATCCTCGAAGATCAACAAGGTCTGGGTATCCAGCACCGTAGGCAAGGATTGCAGATGTTCAAAAACCACGCGTCGCAGATCTAAATTGTCTTTGGCCCGGACCAGCAGAATCACATCGAAATTTCCGCCGACCAGACCGATATGATGCACCTCGGGAATCGAGGCGAGATGGTCGCGCAGCTCGCGCCAGGAGTGCTGGCGCAATTTCAGGGTCACATATGCGCTGGCCTTTAATCCCGCTTTCACCGGATCAATCACGGCGGTATATCGGGTAATGACCCCCGCATCTTGCAGCTTTGCGATACGTGAATAGGCATGGGCCCGGGAAACGTGAACGCGCTGCGCCACCGTCGTCACCGATTGCCGCCCGTCGCTGGTGAGCTCGGCCAGGATCGCTCGGTCAACATCGTCCAGCTTCAGCTCCGCATCCGCGGCCATTTCTTCTCCTTGCAGGGGCAGGACGAGTATCCGCCAAACCCATTTTGTTCGTACTAATCGTCTACAAGTATACGGATCTTCAGCGCAACTTTCTACGATTCAACTCCGGAGTGGATACAAATTGATCGTCCTGCGCATAATTGATTGCAAATGATGTTTGGGTGAGTTGAGTCACAAGGCGTGGTTTCTTGAGGCCCAACCAGAGAACGAAAGGCGGGATGGCATGAGCACCGAAGCTCACGAAGATCGCATCTCCGAAGTCAGTAAGAAGTTCGGGATTACCCCCGAAGATTACATGCTGCCAGCACGGCACATGATTAATCTTCTGGATCCGGATGGAACGCTGCGCGAGCAGAGCGACCAAGGCACCGAGCCGGGACACGAGTACCCGCTGCCGAGCCCCGCCGAGCTCATGGACGCATATTCTGCCCTCGCCGTTGGCCGCCGCGTAAACGACCAGAACTCGGCCCTCGTCCGCCAGGGCCGCATGGCCGTGTACCCCTCAAGCCACGGACAGGAAGCCTGCCAAGTGGCCGCCTCCCTGTGCCTCGAAGCCGGCGACTGGCTGTTCCCGACCTACCGCGACACCGTCGCCGTGCTCACCAAGGGCGTAGCCCCGATGGAGGTTATGACCAGCTTCCGCGGTGAATGGCACTGCGGCTACGATCCCAAGGCCTACAACTGCGCGCCGATGTCCACCCCGCTGACCACCCAGCTGCTGCACGCGGTCGGCGTGGCCCACGCGGCGAAGCTGCGCGGGGAAAACACCGTGGTGGTCGCCATGTGCGGCGACGGTGCCACCAGCGAGGGCGACTTCCACGAGGCGCTGAACTTCGCCGCGGTCTTCAAGCTTCCGGTGATCTTCTTCGTTCAGAACAACAAGTACGCCATCTCCGTGCCGCTCGCGCAGCAGTCGGCCGCACCCTCCTTGGCGCACAAGGCCGTCGGCTACGGCATGGCGGGCGAGCGGGTAGACGGCAACGACCTGATGGCGCTGATGGCCGTGATGGGACGCGCGGTCCGGCTGGCCCGCGAAGGCAACGGCCCATTGCTGATCGAGGCGCACACCTACCGCATGCAGGCCCACACCAATGCCGACGATGACAAGCGCTACCGCGAGGACGCCGAGGTCAAGGGCTGGATCGCTAAGGACCCGGTGACGCGTATGCAGGCCTACCTCGACGATGCCGGACTGCTCACCGAGGCGGCGCAGGCGAAGATCACCGAGCGCGCCGAGGCGGTCGCGAAGAAGCTGCGCGACGGCATGAACCAGGACGCCGATACCCCGCCGAGCGAATTGTTCGAACACGTATTTGCTTCCAAAACCACCCAGCTGGCCGAGCAGCAGGCGCTGCTGGCCGACGAACTAGCCCGCGAGGAGGCCTAGCAATGACCGCCACGACATCACGGGTGAACCCGAACGTCAGCGATGCAACCGCACGCGCAGCCGCCCAGGCAGCCAACGAAAACCAACCGGTCACCTTCGGCAAGGCGCTGAACACCGCGCTCGCCGACGCGCTGGTGGCCAACGACTCCGTGGTGATCTTCGGCGAGGACGTGGGAACCCTGGGCGGGGTCTTCCGCATCACCGACGGGCTGACCGAACGCTTCGGCACCGACCGCTGCTTCGACACCCCGCTGGCCGAATCCGGCATCGTCGGCATGGCCATCGGCATGGCCATCAACGAGATGCGCCCGGTGATCGAAATGCAGTTCGACGCCTTCGCCTACCCGGCCTTCGAGCAGATCGCCTCGCATGTGGCCAAGATGCACAACCGCACCCGCGGAAACGTGGAGCTGCCGATGGTTATCCGCATCCCCTACGCCGGCGGCGTGGGCGGCGTGGAGCACCACTGCGATTCCTCCGAGGCGTACTACGCGCACACCCCGGGCCTGAAGGTCTTCACCCCGGCCACCGTCAAGGACGCCTACCTGATGCTGCGCGAGGCGATCGACTCGCCGGACCCGGTCGTGTTCTTCGAACCCAAGAAGCTCTACTGGTCCAAGGAGCAGGTGGACCTCGCGGCGCTGGCCGCCGAGTACGAAGCCAAGCGTGCGGCACGCACCGAAGGCAGCGCGCGGATCGCGCGTGCCGGCTCCGACGCCACGCTGATCACCTACGGGCCGAGCGTGTCCACCGCCATGGAAGCGGCTAAGCTCGCCGCCGAAGAGGGCATCAGCCTCGAAGTCATCGACATCCGCACCATCGTGCCCTTCGACGACGAGACCGTCTGCGCCTCGGTACGCAAAACCGGACGCGCGATCGTGGTGGCCGAAGCCCAAGGTTTCGTCTCCGTAGCAAGCGAAATCGTGGCCCGCGTCCAGGAACGTTGTTTCCACTCCTTGGCCGCCCCGGTATTGCGCGTGACCGGTTTTGACATCCCTTATCCGGCACCAACCTTGGAGAAATACAACCTGCCAAGTGCCGAGCGCATCCTCGATGCGGTAGATCAACTTCAGTGGGAGGCATAAATGAGCGTCAAGACTTTTCTCCTACCCGATTTGGGTGAAGGGCTGACCGAAGCAGAACTTGTTCGCTGGATGGTTGCCGCCGGCGACTCGGTGGCCGTGGACCAGCCCATCGCCGAGGTGGAAACCGCCAAGTCATTGGTGGAGATCCCCTCGCCTTTCGAGGGCGTAGTTTCCACCTTGCACGGCGAGGCCGGCCAGATGATGCTGGTTGATGAGCCGTTCTTCTCGGTGAACACCGGGGGAGACGAAGCAGCCCCGGCCGAGGAGCCAGCTGCCGGGGCGCAGAGCTACCTCGAGGAGGAGCTTGCCGGAACGCAGGCGCCGGCGGAGGAAGACGAAGGCAGCGGCAACGTCCTGATCGGATACGGAACCGGTGCCGCCAAGACCGGTGCCAGCCGCCGCCGTCGCCCGCGCAACGGGATCACCACGGCAGCGGCGTCCAGCGAAACGACGTCGGTGGCAACACGGGTTATCAATCCGCTGGTGCGCAAGCTCGCTCGCGAAAACTCCGTGGATATCAACCAGGTGCGCGGAACCGGAGCCGACGGGCTGATTCTGCGCAGCGATGTGCAGTCGCTCATCGGCCAGGGCGCATCTGCTGCCGATTCGCCTGCTGCGGCCAAGCAGGAGCAGGCCAAGCCTGCCCAGGGCTCGGCGGCACAGCCCGCCTCCTCGGATGCCGATTCGCGCACCGGCTTGCCGGTGGCCAGCTCGCAGGTGCTTACCGGCGTGCGCCGGACCATCGCCAACGCGATGGCTACCTCACGCCGAGAGATTCCCGAAGCCACCGTGTGGGTGGACGTGGATGTCACCAAGCTGTTGAAGCTTCGCGGCAAGCTCAAGGAAGCGCAGGGCAGTGCGCCAAGCATGCTCGCGATGATCTCACGCTTCGCCGTCGCCGGCCTGGCTCGCTTCCCGGCGATGAACAGCCGCATCGACACCGAAGCCGATGGCTCGTTGCGCCATACCGTGTTCGACGGGGTGAACCTTGGTTTCGCCGCGCAGACCGATCGCGGTTTGGTCGTGCCGAACGTGCGCGGTGCAGATAAGCTCAACGCCGGAGAACTCTCGGCAGAGTTCGCCCGCCTCGCTGCCCTGGCCCGTGAGGGCAAGGCGCAGGTCAGCGATCTGTCCGGCAGCACATTCACGATAAACAACTATGGCGTGTTCAACGTCGATGGCTCGGCCGCGATCATCAACTACCCAGAAGCGGCAATTATGGGCATTGGCCGGGTCGTCGAAAAACCGTGGGTGGTCAACGGAAAGGTCAAGGTTCGCTCGATCTGCGAGATGACCTTGAGCTTCGACCACCGGGTGTGCGACGGCGGAACGGCCGCAGGGTTCCTGCGTTTCGTTGCGGATGCGATGACCGATCCGAAGGCGGCCCTGACAGCGCTGTAGGGAAGATCAACCAATAGCTATCGCCCGGCCCCGTGCCGGGCGATAGCTATTTGCCGGCCAAGCACCAAAATGATTCGCAACCATAAGAATTATTTGCAAGCCATGAAGCGTTTACTAGAATGATTTACATACTTCGGCGAGGCATTCTGGGCATTAAAAATCGACATGCTCCAGCCGAGCGCCAAACCCAGTGAATAGGATGCGATCATTTCAACATCACGCTTTGAGGTCAAACACCGTTCGCTGGTCACGCTCCTGCTGGTGCTGCCGCTCCTGGCGGTGTTGGGAACGAGACTGGTCTTGGGCGAGAGCCTGCCGGCGATTACCGCCACCCACTGGTCCGGAAGTTCATACCCCGACGGCTTCACCGACACCCGGGTCTTTGTGGCGGTGTGCTTGAGCCTCGCCATCGGCGGAGGGCTGCTGGGTTTCCTCTCGCTAGCGTTGGCCAGCAAGCCGATGCTGCATATTGCGTTACTGTTCCTCGGCGCCTTGGCAGCGTGGACCAGCGCCGGCCTGTTCGTAGTCTGCGCCGTGCCTACGGCAATAGCAGGGGATCCCACCCAGGCAGTGAGCGGCGGGCTGACCTTTGTCGGTGTGCTCGCTTCGCTCATTGGCCTGCTGCCGGTCTGGATTGCCGGGGTATACCAGCAATTCGCGCGCGAACACCAGGAACAGCGCCGCCGTCGCGTAGCCCAAGCCCAGGGGCGCACGGTGGATGAACCGGTGATGCCCGAACCGGAAACTGCCGCCGAGAACTTCAACCAGAAAGCCAGCGCCCCGTGGGGGTTCTGGCTGCTGGGACTATTCCCGCTGGTGGTGGGCATCCTGATGCTGACCGTGCTGAAGGGCGATGACGGTTCCGAAAGCCTCATGCTGCTGGTCGCCGGATCGATCTTTGTGCTGCTGCTGACCCCATTGATTCTCGGAGTCTGCCTGGTGCGCGTGCGAATCCACAACGATAAATTCCGGGTCTCCTCGGCCATCTTCGGATTCCCGCTGCGCACCCTTGACCTGGAGCAGATCAAGGAAGTGCACAGCGAAGAAATTTCACCGATGCTGTGGGGCGGTTGGGGCTGGCGATTCTTCCCCGGAGGATCCGCCGTGGTGCTTCGCAAGAGCGAGGGGCTGGCATTTGAGCTGCACAACGGCAAACGCTTCGCGGTCACCGTACCCGAGTCGCAACGCGCGTCAGCGATATTGCAGGCAAAAATGCAGCAAGCCTGATCGGCTGCAGCGCAAGCGTCCAATGAGGTTAGATAGACCGTGCTCCGGCGCGGCGGGGCCGCCTAGTTCTGCAGCTGGCGCGTCGGACCCAGGATTACCGAGCGCAGGCACAGCCCGGCGATGAGCGAAACCGCAGTCACATGGACCAATCCGAGGATCGCATAGGCGATCAGCAGCGCTTCGGGGATGCGCTGGATGTGCGGGTGCGGCAGCAGGACCGAGGCAGCCAAAACCAGCAACCAGATCACCAGGCAGCCAATCCCGATCTTACGGGACCACGCCGATTCTGAAACGACCGGGGCCAGCGGTTGGATGCGCTGCAGGATGGCGCTTGCCAGCACCAGCCAGAACGCCACGATGAGGAATCCTCCGGCGATATCGCTGGGCCTGTGCCATCCGCAAATCAGCGTAGCGAGCCCCGTGGCGGTCGCAAAGATCCAGGCGATAGGTTGCACCACCGGACGGAGCTTTGGCGGCGAAATGAGATACATCAGCCCCATGGCTGCCGCGGCGGCCGTGGTGTGTCCGGACGGGAATGAATTGCCAGCCGTGCCGAAATTAAAGTCGGGCCGTCCCAAGAGCAGATGTTTGAGTATTTGGGTGCTCAGCAACGCCGCGGCCACCGCCGCGACGGCAAGGGCCGCGCGCAGGAAACTACGATCCCGAATCACTCGGTAGAGTAGGAAAATTCCTGAAATTCCGGCGCAGATCCACGGCAGGAGATTCAAGAATTCGCGCACCGGGTCAAGTATTTCCGTGCGCGGCCACCACTGGGTCCACCCCACGAAGGCAGCCTGATCGGTCCATTGCCCTACGCGAAGCTGAACGAAGAACAAGTATTCGACGGCAAATAGTCCGGCGAGCAGCACCAAGGCCCACCACCAGCGAAGGTGGCGAGGGGCAAGGAGGAATGACCGCGGACTCATGACTCTAGAATCTCACATTTTGGCCGACCAGCCCTATCGCCGATGCCTGTAAGCCTAGACACTATCGATAGTCTAGGCTTATGAATTTTGCCCTGCCTCCGGTGGAAGAACTGATAACGAATGCGCACGTGGTGCGTTTACCCATGCGGGTTAAATTCCGCGGGGTGACCGAGCGTGAAGCCTTGCTGATTCAGGGGCCGGCCGGCTGGGGGGAATTCTCCGCCTTCCTCGAATATGGTCCGCCAGAGGCCTCGCGCTGGCTTGCCGCGGCCATCGAAGCCGCCTATCAGCCCTTCCCACCGGCCCTGCGCTCCAGCATCCCGGTGAATGCGACGCTTCCGGCGGTGGCTGCGAACCAGGTGAGCCGCGTCCTTGCAAACTACGATGCACCGCACACCATCAAGATCAAGGTCGCCGAGAAGGGCCAGAGCCTGGAAGATGACATTGCCCGGGTCGCGAAGACCCGCCAGCTCTTCCCGGAGGCCGCCTTGCGCGTCGATGCGAATGCCGGCTGGGGGATCGAGGAAGCTATCACCGCGCTCCTTGCCCTTGCGGAATACGACCTGCAGTACGCCGAACAGCCGGTTCCCGGAATTACCGGGCTGGCCCAGGTCCGCGAACGGCTGCGCGCCCGCGGAGTAGAGCTGAAAATCGCCGCCGACGAGGCCGTGCGCAAGCATACCGATCCGCTCGAAGTCGCCCGCCTGGGCGCAGCGGACCTGATGGTCATCAAGGCCCAACCCCTGGGCGGCATCAAGACGGTACTGGAAATCGCCGCCAAGTCAGGGCTGGACGTGGTGGTCTCCAGTGCCCTGGACACCTCCGTGGGGCTGGCGCAGGCCGCCGCCCTGGCTGCGGCCCTGCCGGAGCTTCCCTACGCCTGCGGGCTGTCCACCGGCTCGCTATTCACCGACGACGTGACATCGAAGCCGTTGCTGGCCACCGCCGGTCAATTGCCGGTTCGACCAGTGGAGCCGGAAGCTGAGAAATTGCACAAGCTGCGGGTCGCCGCGCCACGCAGAATTTGGTGGGAACAACGACTCCGTGACTGCTACGCGTATCTGGAGCAGCCAGAAAATCGCTCCTGACAGGTGTTTACGCGCAGTTAACCTGCGCGACGGCAACAGCTCACCTCTTGATGAAAAGCTCAACTAGTTCGTTCCCCTGAACTTGAGCCAAAGAATGAGGAAGTGCCGTAGTTATGAATCCCATCCGAACCCTGTTGCCAATGCTGGGCCACACCCGCGGCGGACGTTCCGCAGCTACCTGCCACTTCAAATGCGGCGACGCTTGCGTTAAGCCGGAGTGCAACACCTCGGGTAATAGCTACTTCAAGGACATTGCCGACCAGGCCCTCTCCCGCCGCAACGTGCTGGGCCTAGGCGCAGTCGGCGCCTCGGCGCTGGTTATCGGCCCACAGCTGCTGGGCGCCCCGGGCGCCGTGGCCGCACCGCTGGTAGAGACCGGCCGCGGCAAGGGCGGCCACCTGAAATTCGAAGCCATCGAACCGGTTTCGCGTTCCGTGGACAATATGAGCGTCCCCGAAGGCTATGACTGGCACGCGATCATCCGTTGGGGCGATCCGCTATTCAAGTCGAGCCCGGAATTCGACGCCACGAAGCAGTCCGCCAAGGCCCAGGATCTGCAGTTCGGCTACAACTGCGACTACCTGGACATCATCGCCGATAAGTATTCCGGACGCACCGGCGTGCTGGTGGCCAACCACGAGTACTCCAACGAAGACATGATGTTCGATGCCCAGTGGTTTGCCGAGAACACCGACGAGGCCCGCCGCATCGCGATGAGCTCCCACGGCCTGAGCGTCGTGGAGATCAAGCGCAAGAAGAACGACAAGCGTTGGACCTACGTGGT
Source organism: Glutamicibacter sp. AOP12-B1-11 (assembly GCF_052379245.1). NCBI lineage: Bacteria > Bacillati > Actinomycetota > Actinomycetes > Micrococcales > Micrococcaceae > Glutamicibacter > Glutamicibacter sp. AOP12-B1-11. The sequence continues at coordinate 61,668 of NZ_JBQSYL010000003.1, forward strand.
AGGCGGGGAACGCAACCGCCGCATCACCGCAAATACCCCATTCGCCGTTACCGGTCCCGCCGCCGGCAGCGAGCTGCTGAAGACCGTCGCGGACCCGACCGGCAAGCTGGTGCTCGGCACGCTGAACAACTGCGCCGGCGGAACCACCCCGTGGGGCACCGTGCTGTCCGGCGAAGAGAACTTCGACCAGTACTTCCAGGGCCGCGGAACCGCCGAGGAATCCCGCTACGGCATCGGCACCAGCCCTTCGGGCCGCGGCTGGGAGCACACCGATCCACGCTTCGGCCTGAACAACGCGGGCTACGAAAATGAGGCAAACCGTTTCGGCTGGATCGTTGAGATCGACCCGCAGAACCCGAACTCCACCCCCGTCAAGCACACCAGCCTGGGCCGTTTCAAGCACGAGGGCGCTACCGTGCGCGTGGCGAAGAACGGCAAGGCCGTGGCCTACTCGGGCGATGACTCGCGATTCGAATACATCTACAAGTTCGTTTCGAAGGACACCTACCGCAAGAACGATCGCCAGCACAATATGACCCTGCTCAACGAGGGTGACCTATACGTGGCCAAATTCTCCGGAAACTCCCCGGTTTCCGAATTTGACGGCAGCGGCCAGGTCCCAACGGACGGCGCGTTCGACGGCACCGGCCAGTGGCTGCCGCTGGTGCGCAACGGCGAGTCGATGGTCGAAGGCATGAGCCTCGACGAGGTTTTGGTTTACACCCGCTTGGCTGCGGACAAGGTCGGCGCCACGAAGATGGACCGTCCAGAAGATGTCGAGCCGAGCCCGGTATCGGGCAAGGTGTACGTGGCCCTGACCAACAACACCGACCGCGGCAAGGCCGGCAAGGAAGGCGCCACCGAGCAGAACCCGCGTATCGCGAACCGCGACGGCCACGTGCTGGAAATGACCGAAGCCGGGAACGACGCAACCAGCACCCGTTTCACCTGGAACATCTTGCTGGTCGCCGGAGACCCGCGGGTCAATTCCTCGACCTACTTCTCCGGGTACCCGACCGACAAGGTCTCGCCGATTTCTTGCCCGGACAACCTCGCCTTCGACTCGGCCGGTAACCTGTGGATCTCCACCGATGGCGCACCAGGGGTCATCGGCCTGTCTGACGCGTTGCACAAGGTCAGCCTGCACGGCAAGGATCGCGGACGGGTCGAGCAGTTCCTGGCCGTGCCAACCGGTGCAGAGACCTGCGGCCCGGTGGTGCACGACAAGGACAACTCGGTCTTCGTCTCGGTCCAGCACCCGGGCGAGGGCGGCAGCTTCGCGCAGCCAACCTCCCTCTTCCCGGACTTCATCAATTCCGCAGATTCGGTCGGGAAGGGCCAGTTCTACGGCCCGCGCCCATCCGTAGTCCAGGTTTTCAAGCAGGGCAACGGAAACAACGGAAATGGAAACGGCAACGGCAAAGGAAACGGCAAGAACAAAGACTAGTCTTCAGTCTTAGCCGACCCTAGACCCCGGTGAGGGCGACTCAGTGCAGCACTGAGCGTCCGCACCGGGGTCTTGCCATAACTGGGCATAGACTTGAACCGATGCTTTCAGGCGATACTTCAGGGGTGGAACACGGCGTGAGCGCGCGGCAAGACGAAGGACAACCGGCAATTGCCACGGCGCGTCAGGTTCTGGCTGCACTGATTCGCGCCGGGCTGCGCGACCTGGTGCTATCCCCAGGCTCACGTAGCGCGCCCCTGGCCTACGCCGCAGCCGAGGCGGAAGCCGCCGGACACTTGCGGATACACGTACGCATCGACGAGCGTTCGGCAGGCTTCCTGGCGCTGGGGCTGAGCCACGGATCAAAGACTCCCGTAGCGCTGGCCGCCACCTCCGGAACCGCGATCGGGCAGCTGCTGCCGGCCATAATGGAGGCCAACCACACGGCAACGCCGCTGCTGGTGCTCTCGGCCGACCGCCCCGATGAGCTACTGGGGACCGGAGCAAGCCAAAGCACCGACCAGAAGAACCTATTCGGCCCCCACGTGCGTACCGCGTTGAACGTCGCCGCTGGTGCCGACCCGGCACCAGCGCTCGCCCAAGCACTTGCGGCCCTGGCAGGTTCAACCCAGCATCCAGCGGGCCCGGTGCAGCTGAACCTGCAGTTCCGCGACCCGCTGACCCCCGGAGAAGCAGACCGCGTCGCGAATCAGCCCTGGACCGAACTGGCCCCGGGGCGCTGGCACACGGCCACGGCGCCGGCACCCTGGGCTAGGCCCGAGACCTTGGCAACCCGCCGAACCGTCGTGGTCGCCGGCCATGGAGCCGGCGCCGAAGCCCAAATCTTCGCCGAGGCGCTCGGCCTGCCGCTGTTCGCCGAACCTTCCTCCAACGCGCGCTACTCAGCCCAGGCCATCGGCCACTACCGGCCATTGCTTGCCGTGGGGGCGGCGCAGATTGACCGCGTGGTGCTGTTCGGCCGTCCTACGCTCAGCCGCCCGGTGGGGAAGCTATTGGCGAACCCCGCGGTGTCCAGCGCGATCTGGCAGCCGGGACCGGTGGCCTGGTATGAACCCGGACGCCGCCGCGAAATGGTGATTGGCGAACCGGAGAAACTGGTCGAATTCGCCGGGACCGCGCCGGAGGGTTGGCTGGCGAGCTGGCAGGAGCTAGATGCCCAGGCGCTCGCCGTGCGGCAGGGCCTGGCACCCGAAACGCCACTCAGCGGCCCGGTGGTTGCCGAGGAAATTTGGCGGTCGCATTCCGGCCCGCTGCTCTTGGGATCCTCGAATATCGTCCGCGACTTCGATCTAGCCGCGATTCCCGCCGCCGCGGCCGGGGCTACGGTATTCGCCAACCGCGGGCTTGCCGGGATCGACGGAACGATCTCGACCGCGCTGGGCCTGGCGCTGGCCACCGGTGAACCGACGCTGAGCGTGATGGGAGATATCACCTTCCTGCATGATGCCAGTTCCCTGGCCTGGACCCCGGGGGAAGCGGAGCCGGACCTCGACGTGGTGGTCTACAACGATGGGGGAGGCGCGATCTTCTCCACGCTGGAACACGGCCAGGTAGAGCAGTCAGGACGCTACGCGCAGGCGGTCGAGCGGCTCTTCGCCACGCCGCAAAATGCCCGGCTGGAGGCGCTGGCGGCGGCTTATGGATGGCAATACCAACGGGTGGCGACGCCGACCGAGCTACGCGAGGCACTACGGGCCCCCAAGGCAGGCAAGCTGCGGCTGATCGAAATCGGTGCAAGCAGAGCGGGGTTGCGGGCCGATAACCTTGAACTAAGCTCGCGCATAACCGAGCTTCGCTGGCCCGCATAATCCCAAAAAAGCAGGGCGTGGAATCAGCGATCGCTGACTCCACGCCCTGCTTTTTAGCGGACCGTACCGCCTAGAGGTCTACGTGCGTTGGGTCCAAAACCCGACGCAGGAAGTCCTGCGTACGCGGCTGCTGCGGATTGCCGATCACGTCCACGGCCTTGCCTTCTTCGACCACGACGCCTCCGTCCATGAACACCACACGATCGGCAACTTCCTTGGCGAAGCTCATCTCGTGGGTCACCACCAGCATCGTCATGCCGGACTTGGCGAGGTTCTTCATAATCGAAAGAACTTCTCCGACCGTCTCCGGGTCCAAGGCGCTGGTTGGCTCATCGAAGAGCATCAGCGTTGGTTCCATCGATAGCGCGCGGGCGATCGCCACGCGCTGCTGCTGCCCACCGGAGAGCTGATCCGGGTAGCGTTCGCCGAAGTCGCCCAGGCCCACCCGTTCCAGGTTGCTCAGGGCGATCTTGCTGGCGTCCTTCTTATTCCGCTTGAGCACCTTGAGCTGGGCCACCGTGCAGTTTTCCAACACCGTCAGGTGCGGGAAGAGGTTGAACTGCTGGAAGACCATGCCCACATGCTGGCGCATCTTATCCAGATTGACCTCCGAATCGGTGGTCTCAAAACCTGCCACATGGATGGTTCCGCCGTTGGGCTGTTCGAGCAGGTTCACGCAGCGCAGCAAGGTGGACTTGCCGGAACCCGATGGGCCGATCAGGCACACCACTTCGCCCGGTTTGACCTCGAGGTCTATTCCCTTGAGCACTTCATTTGAACCGTAGGCCTTGCGTAGGCCGACGATGTTCACGCCCGAAGCTTTGACCGATAGCTCATTGTTTGGAGTCGTCATTCTCTGTTCCTAACTATCGCTTGGTCCGCGCCGAGCGGGATTCGAACTTACGAGCAATCAGGCTCAGCGGAATGGTGATCACCAGGTAGAACAGACCGGCAACCACCAGCGGGGTGATACCTGCATCCAACGATGAGATGCCGTCACGACCGAATTTAGTCATCTCGTACTGGGTGAAGGCAGCACCGAGGATGAAAGCCAGCGAGGTGTCCTTGGTCAGCAAGATGATTTCGTTGGTCATCGGAGGGAGCACGATCTTGAACGCCTGCGGGATCACGATGGTGACCATGGCACGCCAGGCGGGCATGCCCAGGGAGCGGGCGGCCTCGGTCTGTCCCTTGGGCACAGCCTGCAAACCTGCGCGCAGGGTCTCCGCGATGTAGGCCGAGGAGACCAGGCCCAAGGCGAACATGATGTTCACCGGTTGTGGCCAGTTGGTTCCAAATGCCTGAGGCAAACCGAATCCAAAGGCCAGGAGCACCAGGATGGCGGGAATGCCACGGAAGAACTCGATGAATACGGTGGCGAACCACCGGTACGGTGCGAACGAGGCCATCTTCATCAGGGCCAGGAGCAAACCCAGGACCAGGCCAAAGGCGAAGGAAATCACCGTGTAGAACACGGTGTTTCTCAGGCCGATGAGGATCATGTCCGGGAACATCGGTCCCAATTTTTCGAAGGAGAAGAACGCATAGCGCGCCTTTTCCCAGTCCACGGCAAACAGAATCGCGACGACCGCGATCACGAAGATCACGATCTGGATGGTCTTGCTCATGCGGGCACGCTGACTTGTAGTCATTGCCATGCTTGAAAACCTCTCGTAAAGGTAAGGGGAGCCGCGGCGAGGACTTTTTGAGTCTCGCCTCGACTCCGCCTGGTGTTCATTGGTTCAGCGACGCAGAATTACTTCTCGCCGAACCACTTCACGGTCAGTTCTTCCATGGTTCCGGCATCGGTCAGACGCTTCAGGGTGCCATTGACCAGCTCGAGGGTTTCGGCCTGTTCCTTGGGCACCGCGATGCCCAGCTGTTCGCCGGTCTTGAAGTCTGCGACCACCTTGTAGCCTGGCTTGTCCTTGATGGTGTAGCCAAGTACCGACTGGTTGCCCAGCAGCGCGTCGACCTGGCCTGCTAGAAGCGCCTGGGTCTGCAGGCCGGCATCTTCATAGCCGATGGTGTCGGTGAGCCCCTGCTCCTTGGCGTACTTCTCGCCGGTGGTCGCCTGCTGTACGCCGACCTTCTTGCCCTTCGCGGACTCCAGATCGGTAACTCCCGAACCTTCGGCCGCGATCAGCACCAGATCATCGTCCATGTAGGGGGTGGAGAAATCCATCTTGGCTGAACGTTCCTCGGTGATGGAGACCGAGGAGATCGCGATATCGCACTGGACGCTGAACAGGCCCGACTCGATCGAGTCGAAGCTGGCATCGATGACGTTCAGCTCGAGCTCGGCATCCTTGGCAATTTCGGCAGCGATGTCCATGTCGAAGCCGACGTTTTTTCCGTCCTGGACAAATTCGAAGGGCTCGTAGGGGATATCGGAGCAGAAGGTGAGCTTGCCGGCGTTGACCGGGAATCCACTGTCTTCGGACTCGTCGGAAGTCCCCGAACCGCAGGCGGTGAGGGCCAGGAGGGCCACCGAGGAGACGGCGAGAGTTGAAACGAAGCGCTTCTTGAGAGGACGCATAGGATCAGAACCTACTTTCGGTAATGCGAGTGGATCATTGCGTAGGAACAATCATAACCACGGACACACGAGACCGAGATTTCCATCACACATGAAGCGCAAAGCATAAGTTTTGCTTATGCTCAGACTTGGCTCTCAGATGCTGCTGGATTCTATTCTGCGCGCAGGGCCTGGCGCATCGGACGCATCTTGGCCCAGGACTCGGCCAGTTCGGCTTCCGGTTCGGAGCCGGGCACAATGCCGCATCCTGCGTAGAGCCGCATGAGATTCTCCGCTTCGAGCATTCCGCCACGCAACGCGATGCCAAATTCGCCATCCCCGCGGCTATCCACCCAGCCCACCGGCCCGGCATAGGGGCCGCGGTCCATGCCTTCCAACTCACGCAGCAATACTCCGGCCGGCTTCGTCGGGGTGCCGCACACCGCGGCGGTCGGGTGGAAAATCTGCGCAACATCCAGTGCCGAGGGGAGCTGGCCCTCGGCGTCGGCGCGCAATTCGGCGCGGACGTCGCTTGCCAGGTGCCAGACATTGGGCAGCGCCAGGATAAACGGTTCCTCGGGCGACTGCATGCCGTGGGAAATTGGATTCAAGGATTCGGTCAGCGAATCGATGGCCAACTGGTGTTCGTGGCGCTGCTTGGGATCCTCGAAGAGCTTTTCCTGCGCGTATCCGGGCGCGTTGGCGCCTTCGATGGCCCGGTCCAGGGTACCGGCCAGCACGCGAGCCTCGGCAAGCCCGTTGGTGACGCGCACCAGCATCTCCGGAGTCGCACCAACCAAACCATCAACGGCGTAGGTCCAGCAATTCTCATATTGTTCGGTCAAGGTGCGCAGCACCGAGGCCAGATCGATCGGCTTGGTGCTCCGGGCCAGGATGTCGCGTGCCAGCACCAGTTTGGAAATGCCTCGCTCTTCGAACTGTCCCAGCGCCGCCGTCACGGCTTCCAGATAGGATCCCGCGGTGAGCTGGCCGGTGGTGAGCTCGATTTCCCCTGGGTCCTGGGCGGGAATTGCCGAACTTGCGAGCTTTGCCTCGGCCAATCGCAGGGCGTCGGCAAATTCCATCCCTTCGAGCTTCTTTGCCGGTCCGGTGATCGTGATCCAGGCCTGATCCCCGTCCTTGCCCAGCACGACCTCCGGGATGACCAGCCGTGAGGCGAAGGTGCTGGTGAAGGAGAAAGCGAAGGAACCGAAGGCGACCAGGCCGCTGCCGGGACGGGCAATAGGGTCGGTGATCTGCGCCAGCTTGATGATTTGGGCAAACCATCCCCGGGCCTGTGCGAAGCGTTCTTCGCCCTGCGTGTGGATCTGGGCGGCGACGCCGAACCCGACGAGGCCATTTCCGTTGCGCGTCCAAACCATGGCGTGGTGGCGCAGGGAGTCGGAAATTAATGACTGCGCGGCATCTTTGAAATCGAAGGTGACACTGGTCAGGGCCGGTGTCGTAGATTGATGCGCGCTGGCGGCGAGAGCGGTCGAATCGGCAGACATGATAAGGCTAAGCCTACCGCGCAACGGGCTGGACGGTCGCGTGGAGGTGTTGCTGCTCACCCATGTGAGATGCGCCGGGTCTGTTCCTCCGCGCCTGCAGCAACCGGTAAACTCGGGGGCGAATACAGTTCAGGTACTTCGACTGTCATTGACGGTGGTTGCGGAGCGCCCGAAGACGTTGACTGGTAAGCATCGGCTAGAGTGAAGTTTGCGTGCATTTGGCATGCATGGAGTCTTCGCACTCTGCGATGACCAACCCGATGAAAGATAAGTAAGCCTTAAAACAGTGACTGATTCCAAGAGCAACTGGACCGCAGCCGGGCACGACGTGTCCGACTCGATTGAGCTGAATCCTGAAACCGCGGTGCTCGCTGCGGCCATCAATCTTCCCTCGGGCTTCGCGCTGATCGCCGAGGACCCGGAGTTTGGTCCCGCCATCTCCACCGGCATGGCCAAGGTTGAGAAGCTGCTGCGCGACGCGATCGCCAACTCCGACCCGCTGATAGATGCCACCAGCCGCCACCTTGTGGAGGCTGGCGGTAAACGTGTGCGCCCCCTGCTGGTGCTGCTCGCGGCGCTGCTCGGCGAGGGCATCAACGACGAGGTCATCAAGGCCGCCGCTATCGTTGAGTTAACCCACCTGGCTACGCTGTACCACGATGACGTGATGGACTCAGCTCCCATGCGTCGCGGTGCACCGACCGCCCATGAGGTCTGGGGAAACTCTGTCGCCATCCTCGCCGGGGACCTGATCTTCGCCCGCGCGTCGGTCTTTGGCGCCGAGCTCGGTACCGAGGCGGTGAATTGGCAGGCGCGCACCTTCGAGAGGCTGTGCCTCGGCCAGTTGCACGAGTCAATCGGCCCGCGCGAAAGCGAAGACGCGATTGCCCATCACATTCAGGTGATCAGCGACAAGACCGCTTCCCTGCTGGCAACCTCTGGGGCCTATGGAGCCAACTTCGGCGGCTGCCCACAATTTATCGACGTGCTGCGCGAGTACGGTGAAAAGGTTGGTGTCGCCTTCCAGGTTGCCGACGACGTGATTGATATTGCGTCCAAGGAAGCCGAATCGGGCAAGACTCCCGGCACGGACTTGCGCGAAGGCGTGCCGACGCTGCCAATCTTGCTGCTGCGCCAAGCAGCCGAGCACGGTGACGAAGCGGCGCAGGCGGCGGTAGCGCTGGTCGAGGCGGACTTGAGCACCGATGAGGCGCTGGCGGTCGCCGTCGCGGCGGTCGCCGCGCACCCGGCCACCGCCGAAGCATGGAAGGTCGCCCGCCGCTGGGCGGACGACGCCATTGCCGTACTTGCGCCACTGCCCGAGGGAACCATCAAGCAGGCGCTGATTTCCTTCGCCGATGCAGTAGTGACCCGCGAGGCTTAGGCCCACTGACAATATGCGCTGCTGGCGGTCTCATCCGGGATCGCCAGCAGCGCTTTGTTTTTAATCCGCCAGCCGGCTACCGGTTTCTTGGCGAAGGGCATTTGCAGGATGAGGCAAAACGCCAGGCCGTAGAACGGGTTGGGCCGCAAGGATTCGCTCGTTCCGCAGAATTGGGCGGCCAACCGTGCGCGCCAGGTGCGCGAGCTTGGAAACATCAGGCCCTGTGAGCGGTCCTGTCAGCGGATGATTTCGTCCTGCTGAAGGCGGTTTGGGTGCTCGGGCGAGCATAGCGCCGCGCGCAGCTCCCTGGCCTTCTGCGCCCGGTCGTCGACCGGGACGCGATGGCGCAGCTGGCGGTACAGCTCGTCGTCTGCATAGCGCGGAAACACATGCTGGTGATAGTGCCAGACATGCTGATTGCCCGCAGGCTCGTTGTGCTGGCGGGTGCTGGTTCCTTCCGGATTCCACGCCAATTTCATCGCCAGGGCGACGCGCTTGGTCTCCCACATAATGGCAGAGCCGGTTCGCTCATCCAGGTCGTAGAGCGCTTCCAAGTGCGCCGTGGGAATGATCATCACATGACCGCCGTAGTTCCCGAATCCGTCGCAGGCCATGATCGCGGCCACCAATTCGGTCTGATAGATCAGATCGCTCGGCGCGCAGAGGTTGCCTTCGCTAAATGGCTGCTCGTTGACAAGCTCGCAAAAAGGGCAACGATATCCTGCTGGTTCGTGGGAACTATGCAGCACTAGTCATCCAGTTCGGCGGCTAGTTCTTCGAAGACCCAGCTGAACAGGTCCAAGGTGAATTCGCTGAAGGTTCCTTCTTCGCTGACCCAGGTTCCCTTGGCATTATTGCGGCGGTAAACGATCGGATCCGGCACGTCGAGCTGGGAGGCTTTAAAACCCCAAACGTATTTCTCTTCTTCGTCTTCGAGGAACAACAGGTAGTCCCCGTCGATTTCCAGCTCTTCGGGATCGAAGAAGAAATGGTAGGCCTCGGTGAAATCCTCGTTATTACCCACCGCAAGGTAGAACTCTTCGAGCACGAAAGGAATGGAAACCCCCGATTGGGCCAGCCCCTCGGCCAATTCTTCGGCGGTCAATCCGTCAGCTTCATTCCACTGGTCCTCAAGGTACTTGGGGACGAGGGAACGGAACTTCTCAAGAAACATGTCAGCCATGTCTTTATCCTATCGAGAATTAGCCCAGTTCAAGTGCGCTCAACGCGATCCACAGCTGCACACGATCGCTTGTGACGTTCGGGTCGTACCCGGTGAGTTCGGATATCTGCTGCATGCGATAGCGCACGGTATTGCGGTGCAAGCCCAGTGATTCCGCGACGGCGCCCACCGAACCGTCGCGATTAAGGTACTCACGCAGCGTCCGTTCGAGGTCGGAATCGTGAGTTGCATCAAATTTGCGAATCGGCCCCAAGGCTTCCTCGGCCAGGTCCTGCAAGGGCACATCTCGGGCGGCAAGCAACAGCGAGGTTAGCGACAACTTATTGGGCACGTTGACGCGGTCACCATGGCGCAAGGCTTCGAGAGCTTCAAAATAGCTCCACCGGATGCCCGGGGTATTCGGGTAGCGCCCGCCATATCCCACCCGTGTGGTGATACCCGCGTCATTCAGATAGGTATCAAGTCGTCGAACCGAATGCTGCAGCTGGTTGTGCGCCACAATAATCGCCAGGCGGTCCTCGATGATCACGGAAACCTGTGAGCTCAGTTCGGCTGGCAAGGGAAGCGCCGGTAGGCGTTCGGGGTGCGTCGCGGCCTGAATCAGGATCACCGCATGCTCGCGCTTCGGATTGAGCCCCAGCGCGCCGATTCTGACCGTCGCATCGTCCCCGGCCAGCGTGCCGGCGACCAGGTCCGCCAGCACCTGCCCGTTGGATTGGCGCTCCGAGGCGAGCAGCCGGGCGTTGTTGGCAACTTCCAATCCGATCAGCGACTGCGCGTATTCGATCAGAGGATCCGGCGCGTACGGCTGCGCCAGGTGCAGAACGCATTTGTCGCGGATGCCGGTGGCCACCGGCAGGCTATTCCAATCGCGTTGCGCATCGTAGTTGCCACTGATGCATTCGCCATAAAGTGTCAACGCCACGTCGGTCTTCAATATCCGGGCGAGTTCGTCGAGCATGGTGTCCAGATCGGAGGACAGCAATGCGCGGGTCAGCCGCTGGTGCGAGCGCAGCAGCCGTTCGAGCCGCTGCAGGTGGTCCGCGTTCAGCGCCTCGGCGATGATTCGAGTGATTGCGGCAAAGGGAATCTGATAGGGAACCTCGAAGACCGGGAGACCGACCTCATTTGCTGTTTGCAAGATCGAGGCTGGGACATTTTTGTGGCCCAAGCCGGTACCGAATCCCAAGGCCACGACGTCGTTCTGCGCGAGGGTCTTGACGAATTCTCGTTGGCTGGCCGTCGTCTTCTGCCGTACGCCCGTGGTGAGCACGATTTCTCGACCGGTGAGGAAGTCTGCCGGATTGAGAAGTTCGGTGACCGCGCCCCAGGTGATTGCGGTGTCATTGGCTGCCGAATGATCGTTGAGCGGACGAAGATCCAGCTCGTCAAGGGCCAATAGGGCGCGTAGTGTGATTGCCATACCGCAATTCTATGGTGCCGCGCAAAAGTTCCCGAAAAACGAAGTTGTTCAGATTATGGACATTTTTCTTGGAGAATTGCCCATAATGTGAACCATTTGCGCTAGTTTAGTGCCATGAGCACTCCATCTTTGAAAAAGGGCGCTCCACTCGCTGAAGGCAAGCGCGAGACGTTCTCGTCGCGCAAGCTTTTTATTCTCTCGGCGATTGGTTCAGCCGTTGGTCTGGGAAACATCTGGCGTTTCCCCTATGTCGCCTACGAGAACGGTGGCGGCGCGTTCCTCATTCCATACCTCGTCGCAATTCTCTGCGCCGGTATTCCACTGCTATTCCTTGACTATTCGATAGGCCACCGCTACCGAGGTTCGGCCCCGCTGGCATATCGCCGGGCGAGCCGCAAGGCCGAGGTGCTTGGCTGGTGGCAGGTACTGATCTGCTTCATTATCGCCATCTACTACGCGGCAATTATCGCGTGGGCGGCCATGTACTGCTGGTTCTCCCTCACGAAGGCCTGGGATGACAACCCCGATGGCGCTGGTGCCTTCTTCCAGAGCGACTTCCTCCAGGTCGCACCCGAAGCCGGTGTCTCGATGGATATCGTGGGCGGGGTCTTCGGGCCGATGCTCGGCGTCTGGCTGGTAGCCATCATCATTATGGTCGCCGGTGTCAACAAGGGCATTTCGCGTGCCAACGGCTTCATCATGCCGCTGCTGATCGTGATGTTCTTGATCCTTGTGGTCCAGTCCGTCTTCCTTCCCGGAGCAGTCGATGGCCTGAACGCCTTCTTCACTCCGAACTTCGAAGCATTGTCGAACCCAGGGGTTTGGGCTGCGGCCTTCGGCCACATCTTCTTCTCCCTGTCCATCGCCTTCGGCATCATGGTCACCTACTCCTCGTACATGAGGCGCAAGAGCGACCTGACCGGCTCGGGCTACGTGGTGGCCTTCGCCAACTCCAGCTTCGAACTGCTTGCCGGCATTGGCGTTTTCGCGGCGCTGGGCTTCATGGCCTACAACGCGAACTCCGCGGTCTCCGATGTGGCCGCCAGCGGCATTGGGCTGGCCTTCATTGCCTTCCCGACCATCGTTTCTGCCGCGCCTTTCGGCTCGGTCATCGGCGTGCTGTTCTTCGGTTCGCTGGTCTTCGCGGGAATTACCTCGCTGATTTCGATCCTCGAAGTCATCGTGGCGGCGTTCCAAGACAAGCTGGGCTGGAACCGCAAGGCCGCTACCTTGGTGGTGACCCTTCCGGTGGCGCTCGTTTCGATGATTCTGTTCCCAACCACCACCGGTCTGTACCTGCTGGATACCATGGACGCGTTCGTGAACCAGTTCGGCATTCTCGCCTGTGCATTGGTTCTGGTCATTGTCTTCGGCGCTGGCCTGGGCATGCTGCCGCGCCTGGCCAAGCACCTGAACCGCCACAGCTCCATCAAGCTGGGTACCGCGTGGATGGTTCTCGTCGGTGGTGTCGGTCCGGCAGCGCTTGGCTACATGCTGATCAACGAAATCCAGACCAAGATCGCCGAGCCGTATTCCGGCTACCCGGTCTGGTTCAACGGTGTCTTCGGCTGGGGCATGGCAGGTTCCTTGATCGTCGGTGCGGTGCTGCTCGCGCTCGTTCCATGGAGCAAAAAGTCGAAGCTGAATGATCCCGAATTTGCGGAACATCAGAAACACGTCGAGGCAGAAGAGTTGCCCGATCCAGTTGGAAAGGAGTACTAGTCATGAGCGGCATTGCAATCACCTTCATGATCATCGCCATGTTGACCATTTGGGGCGGCCTGGCGATCAGCCTAGTGAATCTCTCGCGCAATCCGGAAAAGCACGATGACGATGTCGAGCCGGCCACCACTGGCAACGAATAAACACCAGGCCACTGCCTAAAGAACTAAGCCTCCTCCTCTTCGGATCAGCGTCCGGAGCGGAGGAGGCTTTTTCTCTGTGCAAGTGCACTGTGAATGTGGTTCATTATTGTGCTGGTATGGGTAGAGCAATACGCCGCACGGCCATATTCTTCTAGATAGAGTCATTCCGGCAACAAGGACCGGCAATATTTTTCGAAAGGAAACACGGTGGACGTTACTTACCGCATTGAGCAGAAACGCCAGATTAATGGTGCCTTCCCAGGACCGAAGTCCCAAGCATTGAGCGCCCGCCGTGCCAAGGCGGTCGCCGCCGGCGTGGCATCGAGCCTGCCGGTCTACGCAGCCGATGTCGATGGCGGCATCATCGTCGACGTTGACGGCAACCAGCTGATCGACCTGGGCTCCGGCATTGCCGTGACCTCCGTAGGCGCTTCCAACCCTGCGGTGGCCAAGGCCGTCGCCGAGCAGGCGGCTCGTTTCACCCACACCTGCTTCATGGTGGCCCCTTATGAGAACTACATCGAGCTGGCCGAGAAGCTCGCAGCGATCACTCCGGGCAACTTCGAGAAGCGCGCGGTGTTCTTCAACTCCGGGGCCGAAGCGGTAGAAAACGCGATCAAGGTTGCTCGTGTGGCTACCGGCCGCCAGGCGGTTGTCGCCTTCGACCACGCCTACCACGGCCGCACCAACCTCACCATGGGCCTGACCGCCAAGGCAGCTCCCTACAAGCGCGGCTTCGGTCCGCTGGCACCGGAGATCTACCGGATGCCAATGAGCTACCCATACCGTGAAGAGAACCCGAACATCTCCGGAAAGGAAGCCGCCGAGCGCGCGATCCTGGCCATGGAGAAGCAGATTGGCGGCGACCAGATTGCCGCGATCATCATCGAGCCAATCCAGGGCGAGGGCGGCTTCATCGTCCCGGCCACCGGCTTCCTGCCGCGCGTGGTCGAATGGGCCAAGGAAAACGGCATCGTCTTCATCGCCGATGAAGTCCAGGCCGGATTTGCCCGCGCCGGTGCGTGGTTCGCTTCGGAAATCGAAGGGATCGAACCCGATCTGGTGACCGTGGCCAAGGGCATCGCCGGCGGCATGCCACTGTCGGGACTCATCGGGCGCGCAGAATTGCTCGATTCGGTGCACGGCGGCGGACTCGGCGGAACCTACGGCGGCAACCCGGTCGCGGTGGCCGCGGCGCTGGAGAGCATCAAGTTCATGGAAGAGCAGGATCTGGCCGGGCGCGCCCGCGAGATCGAAAAGCAGTTCTTCGCCCGCTTCGAAGCCCTGCAAAAGGATGTTTCGGCGCTGGGTGACGTTCGCGGCCGCGGCGCGATGGTTGCCCTCGAACTGGTCAAGGCCGGTGGCAAGGAACCAGACGCGGAGCTGACCAAGAAGGTCGCCGCCGAGTGCCTGGCCCAGGGGGTGCTGATCCTCACCTGCGGTACCTACGGCAACGTGGTGCGCCTGCTGCCTCCGCTGGTCATCGGGGACGCTCTGCTGAGCGAAGCCTTCGATGTCCTCGAGGCAGCGATTCGCAAGCACGCGTAACTCGCTCAAACACGAGAGGCCTGGTTCTGTTGAACCAGGCCTCTCGTGCGTCAACTAACCTGTTTAGGTTCCGGGCCGCGCCCTGCCCGCGGCGTGCGAACCATGTCGAGAATGATCAGCACAACCGCCGCCCAGACCAACCCGAAGCCGATCCAACGCTCCACCGGCATCGACTCGCCGAAAACCAGCAGGCCGAGGATGAACTGCATGATCGGTGCCAAGAACTGCAAGGAGCCCAGGGTGCTCAGCGGCAGGCGGCGTGCGGCACCGCCGAAAAGCAGCAATGGCACGGCGGTGATAATGCCGCTGGCAGCCAACAGGGCCAGCATCGGTAACTCAACGCCGGCTAGCGCCGAGGCGCCCTGGCTCGACGTCCAGATCAGGAAGCCGCCAGCGAGCGGCGCCAAGATGAGCGTTTCCATGGTCAGCGCGCCAAGGGCCGTACCGCTTTTCCCCACCTGGCTCTTGACCAGTCCGTAGAAGCCGAAGGAAAACGCCAAGCCCAGCGAGATCCACGGGACCCGGTCGAGGCCGAAAGTCAGAACCAGCACCGCGATCGTGGCAACGGCCAAGGCGGACCACTGCAACCGGCTCAGCCTTTCCTTCAGGACAATCACGCCGAGCACGATGGCGACGATGGGATTGATGAAGTAGCCCAGCGAGGCTTCAAGGACATGGCCGGTGAGCACCGCCACGGCATAGAGCGTCCAGTTCACCGCGATCAGCACGCTGGCCAGCGCCAGCCGGCCGACCGCCTGGCGATCCCTGAACATGCTGAGGAACAAGCGAATCTGCTTGGTCGCGAACAGCAGCAGGGCGCAGAAAACTAGCGAGAAGACGATGCGCACGGCGACGAATTCGAAGGCGGAGATTTCCGGCAGCAACAGGAAGTACAGGGGGAGCAGGCCCCAGACCAAATATGCGGTCGTGCCTTGGATCAGGCCAAGGGAATGTTCGGAGCGAACGGGTTTATTGCTGCCGGAACTCATGAGTTAATCGTTTCTACTTCCACCGAGCCGCCACGGGCCGCAAGGGCGCCATGGATCGAGCATTATGAGTCGATCGTATGCCCAACGGCCGGGCGCGGCCGCACAAGGTGATGGTAGTCACCCCGCGGCTCAAGCGGGAAAGAGCCGGGAACTAAAGCACATCCGCGAGGGGCGCCGTGATCCATCTCACGCCCGGTGCGCGGGCCTCCGGCTGGGAACAAAAACATCGACTGGCTCGTTCAAATACACTAAAGGGAACCGCAATGGGATTTCGTATATGGGAGTGGACCTAAGGTGCATCAACACAACAATGGCTTCAAAACCGCGCTTTTGCTCGGTGGCATGTTTGCCCTCCTGCTGGCGCTCGGCTCGCTGATTTCCTTCGGCAGCGGAAACGGCTCATTCATCTGGATCTTTGCCCTGATCGGCGTGGGCACCACCGCCTATGGCTACTGGAACAGCGACAAGATCGCCCTGCGCTCGATGCACGCCTACCCCATCACCGAAGCGGATCAGCCGGCCATGTACCGCATCGTTCGCGAGCTGTCGATTAACGCCCAACAGCCGATGCCGCGGCTCTACGTATCCCCAACGACCTCGCCCAACGCCTTCGCGACCGGCCGCAACCCGCAGAACGCCGCGGTATGCTGCACCGAGGGAATCTTGCAGCTGCTCGACGAGCGCGAGCTGCGCGGCGTGCTGGGCCACGAACTGATGCACGTGTACAACCGGGACATCCTCACCTCTTCGGTGGCGGCGGCCGTGGCCGGCGTGATTACCTCCGTCGCCCAATTCATGCTGTTCTTCGGCGGACGGGACAACCGCAACGTCAACCCCATCGCGTTGATTGCCATGTCCTTGCTGGCACCGCTTGCCGCGTCGCTCATCCAGATGGCCGTGAGCCGAACCCGTGAATTCGATGCGGATGAAGATGGCGCCAAACTCACCGGAGATCCGCTGGCGCTGGCCAGCGCCTTACGCCGGCTTGAATCCGGGATCAGCGCCGCCCCGCTGGCCGCGCAAGACCAGAAGCTGGTGAACAGCTCGCACCTGATGATCGCGAACCCCTTCGGCTCGCGCCTGAAGCAGATGTTCTCGACCCACCCATCCATGGACGACCGAGTAGCCCGTTTGGAAGCGATGGCCCGAGGCCGCTAAATACTTCGGTTGAAAATTCACCATGCAATGACAAAGCCGTTGCCAACGAACAGTTGGCAACGGCTTTGTCATTGGCGCTCCGGCGGGTTCCTAGCGGAAGTTCACGAACTGGAGGTCAGCTTCGTCGAAGCCGCGCAGCAGCGTCATGGTCTCCTGCAGGTCGTCGCGGGACTTGGACGAAACACGCAGCTCGTCGCCCTGGATGGTGGACTTGACGCCCTTCGGCGCTTCGTCGCGAATGAGCTTATTGATCTTCTTGGCAACGTCTTGGGCGATGCCCTCGACGATGGACGCCTCGATGCGGTACTCCTTGCCCGAAGCATAAGGTTCGCCAGCGTCCAAGGACTTCAGCGAGATGTTGCGCTTGACCAGCTTGGACTGGAAGATGTCCAGCACAGCCTTGACGCGCTCCTCGGCGTTGGCCTTCATCAGGATCTTCTCGCCGCTGTAATCGATCTCGGCGCCGACGCCCTTGAAGTCGTATCGCTGCACGATTTCCTTCTGGGCCTGGTGTAGTGCGTTGGCGACTTCTTGGCTGTCTACCTTGCTGACGACATCAAAAGTGGAATCGCTAGCCATGTGATTTCTCCTTGGTGTTCTACGGGTCCAATTCGCTTCATAGCCTACCGGTTTAGCAGCGCGAATTTGGGCTGTGATCAGGCTTACATCAAAAATGCGCCTCTCGATTTCACAAGTCCCCGAAACTCCTGTAGAGTTATTTCTCGTTCCGACGTGAACAAACGGGGCAGATTACCCGAGTGGCCAAAGGGGGCTGACTGTAAATCAGCTGGCAACGCCTTCACTGGTTCGAATCCAGTATCTGCCACAAATGACTCCCAGATCTTAGGATCTGGGAGTTTTTTGCATCTCCGGAAAAGTACGCAAAAATCCCGATATTTCGGGTTTTCGAACTGCGCTCCATGTCTCTCAGCTACGTACTTGTGGCCGAATTCGGCTACCGTGTAAGCATGGCAACTAAAAATGTGAGCGAAGCAGAATTCGCCCAGCTGATTGAAGACAATGACATTGTGCTCGTTGATTTTTGGGCAGCGTGGTGCGGTCCTTGCCGTCAGTTCGCGCCGGTTTATGAGCAAACTTCGGAAAAGTTCCCTGACGTTGTGTTCTCGAAGGTGGACACCGAAGCCGAACAGGGTTTGGCCCGCGCTGCCAATGTCACGTCGATTCCGACCGTGATGGCATTCCGCGAAAAGGTCCTGGTTTTCTCCCAGCCTGGTGTACTGAATGCGGCCCAGCTCGAAGATCTAGTCACCGCAGTGAAGGGCATCGACATGTCCGAGGTGCACGCGCAGATCGCCGAGGAAGGCGCGCAGGCGGAATAGTACAAAAGCTATCTAGCAACTAAAGCTTCGGGCTACTAACGACCTCGATGATCCAACGGGGCATAGCGTGGCCCGAAGCTTTGCTTTTTCTGGCCGGAAAGCAGAAGCAGCCGAATCAGGCGCTGGCGCTGTCCGGCAAAAGGCGACAGCAGCTCAAGCATTGTCGAATCCTTGACGCGACGGCCGGTCAGCATCTGGCCAACGAACCCTGCCAGATGAAAGTCGCCGACCGAAATGTGGTCGGGGGAGCCGTGGGAACGCTGCAAGGTTTCGGCAACCGTCCAAGGCCCGATCCCGGGTATGGCCAGCAACGCAGCTTCCAGAGTGCCCGCGCCACTAGCCTGCGGCTTGATCTCACCCAGTTCCGGGGCGGCCCACCATTCCAAACGGCTCGCGGCGAACGCTAGCCTGCCCAAGGTCTGCGCCCGCTGATTCTCAACCCGGGCGCCTTGCCAATCCCAGCGTTTGAGCGCCGCGATTTGTTCCGGGCGCGGAAAAAGCCGCAGCCCGTCGGGCGCCGGGCCCGGTGCAGGTCTTCCATGGTGCCGGATCAGCCAGCGCCACGCATGATTAGCTTCGATACCGGTGACGCGTTGTTCCAGCACCGCACCGGCGGCATGCTCGAAGATCCGGTGGGTCCGCGGCAGCACCATATCCCGATGTTCCCTGCGCTGACGCTGCACTATTTCGGGCAGGGCGGCGAAGAAGTCCGGCTCATCGAAGCGCGCCCAATCGTCCTCCTTGCCCAAGAGCTCCGGCGCGAAATCGATGGCCCAGCGCGCACCCGGCCCCCACGCGCCGAATCGAGCGACGCCAGCGGGTGACAATTTCGAGATGTGCAGCGTCGCATCTCCCTGCGGCGTCGCAAAGGCCAACCAGGCGTCCGTGGCCGACAGGCGGATGGTCGGGTCGCCGAGGCCGCGACGCAAAATCCCCAAGGACTTCAGCAAATTGACCGGACGCCGCGGGTCATAGGTGCTGCTGATCGCCGCGGTGTGCACGCTCGGTACCTCTTCCCTGTTCGGGCCCATCGCTAACATTTCGGGCCGGTGATGGCTACTGGATGACGCTAAGCTACGAGCGGCCACGACATGTGTGACATCCGCCGGTAAAGTTCTTGACATGAAGTATGCGTCTACAGTTCTAGATCTGATTGGCAACACGCCACTCGTCAAACTCAATCGCGTGACCGACGGTATCAAAGCCACCGTGCTGGTCAAGCTCGAATACCTGAATCCGGGCGGATCCATCAAGGATCGCATCTCCCTGAAAATGGTTGAGCGTGCGGAGCAGAGCGGCGAGCTGAAGGCCGGCGGAACTATTGTCGAACCTACCAGCGGCAACACCGGTGTCGGGCTGGCGATGGTCGGACAGCTGAAGGGCTACAACACCATCTTCGTCACCCCGGACAAGGTCGGCGAGGAAAAGCGCGACGTGCTGCGCGCATACGGAGCCGAAGTCGTGGTGACGCCCACGGCGGTAGCCCCGGAATCCCCTGAGTCCTACTACGGTGTCTCGGACCGTCTGGTCCGCGAGATCGAGGGCGCATACAAGCCAGACCAGTTCTCCAATCCCGGAGCCCCGGAAAGCCACTTCGAGTCGACCGGCCCGGAAATCTGGAACGATACCGACGGCAAGCTCACCCATGTGGTGATCGGCGCGGGCACCGGCGGCACCATCACCGGTACCGGACGATACCTCAAAGAGATTTCCGCCGATCGTGCCACGGGTCCGGTCAAGGTCATCGCCGCGGACCCGGACGGTTCGGTCTACTCCGGCGGCACCGGCCGCCCGTTCCTGGTCGAAGGCGTCGGCGAGGACATGTGGCCGGGCAACTACGATCCTGCGGTGCCCGATGCGGTCGAGGCGGTCAAGGATGCCGACTCCTTCGAGATGACTCGCCGGCTGGCTCGCGAGGAGGGACTGCTGCTGGGCGGTTCATCCGGCATGGCCATCGTGGCGGCGCTGCGCGTGGCCAAGGACCTGAGCGAGGACGACGTCGTAGTGGTCATCGCGCCCGACGGCGGCCGAGGCTACCTGGCGAAGATCTTCAACGACTCCTGGATGCTCACCCAGGGCTTCACCTGCGAGGCGGACTCCGAGCTGGTGGGCATAGCCCGCGCGCTGGCTACCCAGCCGCAACCGGCCCTAGCACCCGAGACCACCCTGGTCCAGGCCGCCGCGGCGCTACGCGAGTCCGGTGCCGAAGCGCTGGTCGTGGCCACCAGCCAGCTGCCCGCCCGGATCGGCGAAATTCGCGGGGTCATCGGCGCGGCGACCATCGCCGACGCGCTCCTGGCCGGTGCCGCGGCCACCAGCGAGCTGGCAGAGCTCGAGCAGCTGGCCATCCCGCTGCTCGGCGTGGGGGAAGATCTCGCCCGTGCCCAAGAACTGCTGGCCGTGCACCCGGCGGTGCTGCTGACGCACGGCGGAGACGTCGTCGCCGCGCTGTCTGCCTCGGACCTGCTGGCCTACGTCACCCGCTAACGAATTCCATCACAAGGACAGGAACGTCATGACCGAAAATACCCAGGGATCAAATACTCGTTTCGTACACACCGGCCAGGAATTTGAACCGGTGACCGGCGCGGTAGTTCCGCCGCTGCACTTCTCCTCGACCTATGCGCAGGAAGCGATCGGCAAATTGCGCAACGGCTATGAATATGGCCGAGGCACCAACCCAACCCGTGATTCGCTCCAGGCGCAGCTGGCCGGAGCCGAATTCGGCAAACATGCGTTTTCCTTCAGCTCGGGCCTGGCGGCCGAGGACTCCTTGATCCGGGCGATCCTGCGCCCGGGGGACCACATCGTCCTGGGCAACGACGCCTATGGTGGAACCTTCCGCCTGATCGACCGAGTGCTTGGCGCCTGGGGCATCGGCAACACCCCGGTGGACATGTCCGACGAACAGGCTTTGACCGCCGCGATCGAAAAGAACAAGGCGAAGCTGGTCTGGGTTGAGACCCCGTCGAACCCGATGATGAAGATCACCGATATCTCCCGGGTCGCCCAGATCGCCCACGCGGCCGGAGCGCTGCTGGTTGTCGACAACACCTTCGCCAGTCCCTTCCTGCAGCAGCCGCTGACCCACGGCGCGGATATCGTCGTCCATTCCACCACCAAGTACATCGGTGGGCACTCCGATGTTGTCGGTGGTGCGATCATCGTGAACGACGACGAGCTGGCCGAGAAGATCGGTTTCATCCAGTTCGCGGTCGGTGCCGTCTCCGGCCCGATGGACGCCTTTCTGACCACCCGTGGGTTGAAGACCCTGGGCGTGCGCATGCGCACGCATAGCGAGAATGCGGCCCAGGTCGCTGCCTGGCTGCGCGAACGCAAGGAAGTGGAGCGCGTGCTCTACCCGGGCTTCGCGGATCACGCCGGCCATGAGATCGCCAAGAAGCAGATGAGCGGTTTTGGCGGCATGGTGTCGGTGCAGTTCGCCGGTGGCGAGGCCGCCGCGCGGAAGATTGCCGAAAGCACGAAGCTCTTCACCTTGGCCGAGTCGCTCGGTGGCATCGAATCGCTGATGAACTACCCATCGGAGATGACTCACGCTTCGGTCAAGGGAACCGAACTGGCCGTCCCGGTGAATTTGCTTCGCCTCTCGGTGGGTATCGAAGACACCGCCGATTTGATCGATGATCTGGAGCGCGCCTTCACGGCGCTCTAAGCAGAAAAAACACCGCGGGACTCGCAACCATTTGGGTTACGAGTCCCGCGGTGTTTAACGCGGCCGTCGACTATTTCTGTTTGGGCTTTGGCGAGACGAGCTTAAAATACTTGATGCTTGCAGGTGTCCACATCAGCAGCACCGCGACGAGCACCACGGCCGCAAGAATCGCATAGCGTCCCATGCGCAGCAGGGTAGGCAGCGCCGCGATCAGTCCGATCCAGGTCAACTGGGCACGTGCCGACCGTTCGCCCTTCCACAGGCGGATGGCCAAGAGGCAGAACGCAATGCCGGCCACCGCCAGCAGGGCTACGAGTGCCAGCGGCCCTAGGTCCAGGGACCGGCCAGTCCAGGTATCGAAGAACAGATTGGCTGCGAAGCCCAAGAAGAGCACTCCGGCCAAAATCCAAACAAACCGAGAGATGCGCAGTGCACCGGGGGTTGACACGTCCGTAAGTGAGGGATTCGCGGGCTTTTTCACGTCTTCCAGCCTAGCGTTCCGGCAACGGTTTTGGGTCCTCTGCGTCGCGGTGCCCGAACTCACACGGCTCTCACCCTGACAAATGGCCCCTGGTGTCGATAGTATTAGGTGTTCGCGAACATCAGGGTTTCCTTGCATCTCGCCCAATTTTTGAGGCTAGAGCCTTCTCGTGTTGTATTTCTTCCGCCAAGTGTGAGCGCGGTTTTTATGTCATAGGGGAGCGCTTGATGAGCGTGAGTAGTTTTTTACTGTGTAGCCTATGCGTCGTTCTTTCTTTTGGGGACGGGTAGGCCTTCCCCCAAACGAATGAGGTAATTCTTCGTGTCATCTGACATGCCCGTAAACACCAATGACGAAAAGACCACCGAAGAGCCGACCGTGCTCTTCAGCGAACTTGGTCTTGACGCCCGAGTGCTTGCAGCACTGGCCGACCTCGGCTACGAGAAGCCATCGCCAATCCAGGCCGCCACCATCCCACTGCTTCTTGAAGGCCGTGACGTTGTTGGTTTGGCTCAGACCGGTACCGGTAAGACCGCTGCGTTCGCGCTGCCGGCACTGTCCCGCATGGCCGAGCTTGCTGACCTCAACGGTCCAGCTCGCACCCCGCAGATCCTGGTTCTGGCTCCAACCCGCGAGCTAGCCCTTCAGGTTGCTGAAGCTTTCACTTCCTACGCCAAGTACCTCAGCGACTTCACCGTCCTGCCGGTATACGGTGGCTCCCCATACGGCCCACAGCTCAACGGCCTGCGCCGCGGCGCACAGGTTGTTGTTGGTACCCCAGGTCGAGTCATCGACCACATCAACAAGGGTTCCCTGGACCTGTCCAACCTCCAGTACGTTGTCTTGGACGAGGCCGACGAAATGCTTCGCATGGGCTTCGCCGAAGAGGTTGACAAGATCTTGGAGTCGACCCCGGCCGACAAGCAGGTTGCACTGTTCTCCGCAACCATGCCACGCACCATTCGTCGTATCGCTGCGGAATACCTGCGCAACCCACAGGAAGTTTCCGTCAAGTCGACCACCTCGACCGGCACCAACATCACCCAGCGTTACCTGCAGGTTATGGGTGCCCACAAGCTGGACGCCATGACCCGTATCCTCGAATCCGAGGAATTCGAAGGCGTTATCGCCTTCGTGCGCACCAAGATGGCTACCGAAGATCTTGCCGACAAGCTGAAGGCACGTGGCTTCACCGCCGCAGCTATCAACGGTGACATCCCGCAGCAGCAGCGTGAGCGCACCGTCGAGAACCTGCGTTCGGGCAAGATCGATATCTTGGTCGCAACCGACGTGGCCGCTCGTGGCCTTGACGTGGAACGCATCTCCCACGTCATCAACTACGACATCCCACACGACACCGAGTCCTACGTGCACCGCATTGGCCGTACCGGCCGTGCAGGCCGCAAGGGCGACGCGATCCTCTTCATGACCCCACGCGAGAAGTACCTGCTGCGTGCCATCGAGAAGGCTACCCGCCAGCCGGTGACCCAGATGCAGCTTCCTTCTCTGGACTCGGTCAACGACCGTCGCATCCAGCGTTTCATTGATCGTATCGACCAGACCATCAGTGGCCAGGATCTGACTACCTTCCGTGAAATCGTGGAGCGTTTCGCCAGCGAGCACGAAGACCTGGATCAGCTGGAAATCGCTGCCGCACTGGCACTGATGGCTCAGGGCGGTCGTCCATTGCTGATGACCGAACCAGTCGTCCCACCATCGAAGAAGGCCCGCATGGACCGCGAAGGCGGACGTGAGGGCGGTCGTGACGGAGCCCGTCGCGAACCACGTGAGCGCGGTGCACGCAAGACTGCAGCCGAGGGCAACGCCATGTACCGTCTGGCCGTTGGCCGTCGTAACCGCGTTCAGCCAGGCTCGATCGTCGGCGCACTGGCAAACGAGGGCGGCTTCAACTCCTCCGAAATCGGTGGCATTGACATCCGTTCGGATCACACCCTGGTCGAATTGCCAGCAGAGCTGAGCAAGGACCAGTGGCGTGCACTGTCCAAGACGCGCATCGGCGGCGAAGCCATCGACCTGGAGCTCGACAACGGTCGTAGCCCAGCCGAGGACTCGGATCGCGGTGGCTACGGCGACCGTAAGCGCTCCGGTGGCTTCGGTGGCGGACGCGGCGGCTTCGGCGGCGGCGGACGCGGTGGCGAAAAGCGCGGCGGCTTCGGCGGCGGCGGACGTGGCGGCAAGAGCCGTTTCGGCGATTCGGGCCGTAGCGGCGGACGTCGCGACTACTAAGCTCTGATTTCAATAGCACCCTCCTGAGCCGTGAAAACGGCTCGGGAGGGTGCTTTTGTTTAACCCCGATATCTCTTGAGGTTATTATTCCGGTAAGCCTCCAGCCGGCCGCCTACCGTTATCAAAGATGCTCTGCCCCATCATCCTGGCTTCGTAGTCGATGGCCGGGCTTCGGCGTGCTGGCGCAGCAAGCTAGGAGTCCTCGGAGGACGGCTAGCTGCCCTGCGGCGCGTTACTTGGAGGCCTGTGGCTGTGCTTCGGGCAGGACTACTTCAGCCAAGTTGCTTACTCTCGTTGATGCTTGGGCAGGTGGATGACC
Source organism: Glutamicibacter sp. AOP12-B1-11 (assembly GCF_052379245.1). Classification (NCBI taxonomy): domain Bacteria; kingdom Bacillati; phylum Actinomycetota; class Actinomycetes; order Micrococcales; family Micrococcaceae; genus Glutamicibacter; species Glutamicibacter sp. AOP12-B1-11. Next base: position 86,583 of record NZ_JBQSYL010000003.1, read on the forward strand.
GGTGGAGTTGTATCTCGGACTACTCCGGTGGCTGGGGGAGCCAGGGACCGGTAGGTCCGTCCGTCTCCGGTGTCGATCACGATGGAGTGCGGCAGGTACGGATCGACTTTTTCATACCATCCCGGCAGTTCCTTCGCCTTGTTGCAGAACGAGCAGCGGAAGGAGGAGTTGTGCACGGTGGTCGGCCCGTTCAGGTGGTGCTGGACCACGTGGTCGATTTCTTCCGGGACTCCGTTGCAGTAGGGGGTTTGGCAGTGCGCGTCGCGGATGCGGATGAACTCTTTGAGGCTTTCGGGGAATTCGCGGGCTTTGGAGTCCATGGCGATGAGGTCTTGATTTCCCGGGGCGGTGTAGATTCGCTGGATTTCGGGGAAGGTGAAGATTCTGCGGTTCAGCTCGTCCTCGTGGCGGCTGAGGTGGAAGGGGTCTTCGAGGTCTACCCGGGCTCCGGCGACTAGTTCGCGGGCGTATTGGGCCGGGAGCATGCCGTAGCCGGGCAGGTTCGCCGGTTCCCGGTCGCCGAGGAACAGGGCCTTGTCGGTCATGATGAGCTTCACGTCGAGGAAGAGCGGGATTTTGGGTGGGAAGCCGTTGAGCTGGCTGCAGATGAGCATGTCTGCTTGGAGCTGCTTTTTGGTGCGGGGGTCGTTTCCGGTGCGGTGGATTGCTTTGGCGCGTTGTTTGATGGATTTGGCGAGGGCGGTGCCTTCGATGAGGGGGAGCTTGGCGCTGAGCATGACGCAGTTTTTTCCTTTGCGGAAGCGGATGTAGCGTTTGGCGGCTTCGTCTTCGGCTTGGATGGCTTTTTCGCTGCTTTGGTAGCGTTCGGTGAATTTGCGGACGGTGTCGGTGATGGCGTTGGGGCCGAGGTGGTTGAACATGTCGGGGTGGGTGGCGAAGAGGGCGTCGAATTCGCGGCGTGGGTTGGTGTCGATTTCTTGCAGTGGTGCGGTGATGGCCAGTATTTGGCGTTCGGTGAGCTCTCCTTGTTCGAAGGCGTGGGCCAGGTGTGGGGTGTCTTCGTTGAGGATGCGGCAGGAGGTGAGGTAGTTGCAGGCGCCGTGGGTGGTTTGGCGGCGGTTGATGGCGATGGTTGCGGCGGCGCCGCGTGCGCTGTGGTCGATGTGGATGCCGCGGTCATCGTGGTCGCGGACGACTGTTTTTTCGTAGTGGTAGGCGAGTTTGGCTTGGGCTGCGCTGCAGCTGGCTTTGAGCCGTTCGAGGTCGTCGATGGTTTGGGTGAGGGTGGTTTGGTTGCCGTGTTCCAGGATGGTGGCTAGGCGGGTGTTGAGGTCCTCGATGAAGGGCATGGGTTGGTTCAGGACGCCTGGGGTGGGTGGCCTGGGTGGGGGCTGGGTTTCGAAGTGTTTGTTGCCTTCGTTGTGTTCTTCGAACATATTTCCACTGTACGTGGGTGGCGTGGAGCGTTTGGGGTGGCGTTTACCAACTGTGGATTAGTGGAAACTTACCTGGCTGAGCGCCTGTGGAAAACGTCAATAAATCGCTGTGGCTTGAAGCTCTAGAGGCGTTGAATGAGTTGACAGGTATTGTCCCCGCAATGCGCAAGCTGCTGGCCTGGGGGGCTGCGCCTATAGCGGGATCGTGGCCCGTGCTCTGATTCGGAAAGTATTTTGGCAAGCAAAAAGGGAGAAAATCTGCGAACAGATTTTCTCCCTTTTATCCGAGCCCCCTGCCGGAATCGATCCGGCGACCTCGTTCTTACCAAGAACGCGCTCTACCACTGAGCTAAGGGGGCAACAGGTAAATACTTTACACACAAATTATGTGTTTTCAAAATCAGGCACCGCTTAGTGCTTGACCTCACAAAATCCATGCTCAGTAGGGGTTCTCTGAATTCAATGGACACTGGTTGCTTGCCTGCGCAGCGGCGGCGTGATGGTCGGCCAATGCAACCAGCCGCCTTGGTTGCGAGGGCAAAATTGGGCGGAACTGGGACTGCGGGGAAGAGTGTGGGCGCATAGCCGAGAAGACTAGCTTTGAGTGAGTAGCGTCACGGGCAAGGTTTTTGGTGAGGGCCATTCAAAGTCCGCGAACAGAGAAAGTGAATAACCGTTTTCACTTGGATCTTTATGGGAAATTGGGGTTTGGTTCACGCGGGGTTGGTCCGATTTTTCTTTGCTGAGAAATCCGTGTAGAGTATTTACTCGTTGCCCCCTTAGCTCAGTGGTAGAGCGCGTTCTTGGTAAGAACGAGGTCGCCGGATCGATTCCGGCAGGGGGCTCTGAGTGGGAAGTCTTCTTGGCTTCTACAGGATGACTTCCCACTTGTGGCGGCGTAGCTCAGCTGGTTAGAGCGCACGACTCATAATCGTGAGGTCCCGGGATCGAGTCCCGGCGCCGCTACCGACAAAAGCCTCGAAAACTCGTTGAGTTTTCGAGGCTTTCTTCGTTTTCTAAGGCTGGCCGATATTATCGGCCGTGTTCCTCGATGCTTTCAGCGCCAATGTGCGGACCTGCTCGAGCAGCTCTTCATCGAATGGTTCACCGGTAGCCGGGTCTCCCGCATTCGCATCGTGCCCATGCACGGCCGTGTGAAGCCGCTGCATCTGGAAATCAAGTTTTTCGGCTGCGCCGGCCGCTTCGGTCAGTTCCTCGACCAAATGGCTCGGCACGGAGCCTTCGTACTTGTAGAAAATCTTGTGTTCTAAACTGGCCCAGAAATCTTGGGCGATGGTACGAATCTGCACCTCGACGATCACCGGGACTGGCCCCTCCGAGAGGAACACCGGAATCTCCAGGATTACGTGCAAGCTTTTATAGCCGTTCGGTTTCGGGTTCTTGATGTAGTCCTTGACCTGAAGCACCTTGAGATCGTTCTGTGAAGTGAGCGTATTAAGGATCTTGTAGGTGTCCTTGATGAAACTGCAGGTAATCCGGATTCCGGCGATATCGGTAATGTTCGCGCGAATTGAAGAGAGGGCTGGATCGATGCCGCGCTTGACTACTTTTCGAAGAATGCTCTCCGGTGATTTCACGCGTGAAGTGACATGCTCGATCGGGTTGTACTTGTGCAAATACAAGAATTCCTCGCGCAGGATCGAAACCTTGGTCAGTACTTCGTCCGCGGCGAAGCGGTATTCCATCATGAACTTTGGAAGCGATTGCCGCAGGGAAAGCGCGAAGTCATAGGCAAGCGGCCCGTCGCCGCCGGCGGAATTGCTGATCGGAGTAGGTAGGACGGCGTGGTGATCATCTGAATGGGGAGAAATTTCGGCCACCTCTGCATAAAGTAGTAGGCCCGAGGGCATACCAATATTTCGTCATCTTCTTCCACACTAATGCTGTCCACTAAGAATTAGGCATGAACGAGATACATGTTGGTAGTGCATTGTCGCGGTGTTTAACGCTCTAACGTTGTGTGCAGGACTTTTGAAAGGGTCGGATGATTCTCGAACGTGAAAACCGGCAGCTCTGCCATGGAATTAGTTTTTCGCAAAATGAGCCAGATCCAATGTTGCGCCTGCGCCGTGGCGATGACTGGATCAATGAACCGCTTCGCGAGAACCGATCGATCACGCTGAGCGTGGGGGAGACGAAGTTCTGTCTGGGATATGTGAGCATGCGCGCCGATGGTTCACGCAGCCTGCATCCCTGCCCGAAGCTCAAGGGACTGAACACCGGCACGCAATGCGATGGCTGCCGCCGTTTGGACCAAAGCAAATTCATGCACCAATTCCATAAGACCGGAGAAGCGCCCGAGGGGCTGCGCAAATACCTGGAGCAACCGCATTTCCTGTACGTCGCAAGTTTCGCTCAAGGTGCTACCAAGGTCGGAACCACCTCGATGCAGAGCAAGTGGACGCGACTGGCGCAGCAAGGGGCGGTAGCCGCACGCTACGTCGCCCGGGCGGTAGATGGCGCAGCGATCCGCGTGTTGGAGGACCTTGTCACCGAGCATGTGGGTCTGAAGCAGCAGGTTCGACAAAAATCCAAGGTTAAAGGGCTGACCTCGTGGGACATGGATGCCGCGAGTCTGGACGCTGCCAATGCATCGGCCGCGCGGCGCACGCAAACCTTCCTCGAATCGCAGGGGGACCTATCGGCCTATGGCGTGGAATTGATGGATCAGCGTTGGGAACAGCCCGCATTTGCGCGTGAGGTAATCCGCGCATGGGATGCCAAGTCCGTCCACCCATGGGCGGGAGCGGTTCCGGGAAGCGAACTGAATCTGCGCATTCGCGGGGTGCTTGGCCAGGTGATTCTCGTGGACAGCGGCGCGGAGACGACTCTAAGATTGCTCGATGCCGCGGAACTGAAGACTCGCGTGGTGAGCGTGAAAGAGCAGCGCGGTGAGTTCTTCGAGGAACAATCTCCATTGTTCTGAGTTTCACGCGCAATTTCGTTTCGCGCTGGGCACCGTGGCGCGCACCGTCAACTAAACTGGATGCCATGACCAACACTCCATGGGAAGCGGCCTCTCCGCGTTACAAGAAGCTTGTGTTCACCGCCATGGGTGTTATGGGCTTTGGGATTATCTTGGCAATCATCGGTGCGAACATTCCTTCGCTGCCGCTGGTCTACACCGCGATCTGCATTATGGTCGTTGGCATGCTGTGCCATATTGTGGCGCTGGCTGTCCGTGCCCGGGATACCCGCAACTGGCGCATTGCCAATGGATTGGCGACCCCGCGCGCCAAGAAGCAGAAGTAACAGAGCCACCAGAAGCTACTTAGCAACTCACAACGTGCAGGAGAACTAATGGGTATCAACCCTGACCTCGTGGGGCGTATCTACCCCGCCGGTGCGTCCTACCAGGTAGGACGCGAAAAGATTCGTGAATTCGCCACCGCAACCAAGGCAAGCTCGCCGGCGCATTTCGAGGTGAGCGCGGCCCGCGATCTGGGGTACGCGGATCTGGTTGCCCCGCCAACCTTCGCCATCATCATCGCGCAGCGTGCCGATGCCCAGCTCATCGCCGATCCGGCCTCGGGAATCGACTTCTCCCGCGTGGTGCATGCCGACCAGCGGTTCACCCACCACCGGCCGATCGTTGCCGGCGACGAACTGCTCGCCGAGCTCTACGTGGACCAGGTGCGCGAAATGGGGGCCGGGGCGATGATCACCACCCGCTCCGAGATCACCACCGTGGCCGGCGAGAAGGTCGCCACCACCACTTCATCGCTACTGGTACGAGCAGAGGACTAGGCCATGATCGAATTCTCCACCCTGGAAAAGGGACAAGTCATCGGCTCGAAGACGGTGAGCGTGAACCGGGGCGATCTGGTGCGCTATGCCGGCGCCTCGGGGGACTTCAACCCGATCCACTACAACGAGCGCTTCGCTAAGGAAGTTGGGCTCGACTCGGTGATCGCCCACGGCATGTTCACCATGGGTTCGGTCATCGAACTGGTCAGCGCGTGGGTGGGAAACCCCGGAGCGATCCTGGACTACCAGACCCGCTTCACCAAGCCGGTCATCGTCGAAGACCCGGCCGGGAGCAACCCGGGCGACGCGGCGGGCACCGCCATCGACATCGAAGGCAAGATCGGCGCGCTGGATGCCGAAGCCCGCACCGCGCGCGTGGACTTGACCGTATCGGCCAACGGAACCAAGGTGCTGATGAAGTGCCAGGCCGTGGTGCAGCTCTGAACAAGCACCCGGTAGGCGAAGCGCCCGGAGCGGTCATCGCCTGGCGCAATTCGCTGATGGCGGCCTACCTGGCCAGCGGCCTGCTGATCTCCGCTCTGGTTTCCCGGCTGCCGGCGGTGCGCGACGCGCTGGCGCTGGATCACGCGAATGTCGGCTTGCTGCTGCTCTGCCTCAGCGCCGGCTCCTTCCTGTCGGTAGCCCTCTCGGGGCAGGCCGTCTTGCGCGTGGGTGCCACCAACGTCATGCGCGTCGCGGCGAGCGTGGCGGGCAGCTCGCTGCTGCTGGTCGGGCTGGGCTCCGGGGCGTTGGGCTCCACCTGGCTGACCGGAGTATTTCTCTTCACCCAGGGGCTGGGGACCGCCGCGTGGAATGTGGCCTCCAATGTGCAGGGCGCGGCCATGGAGCGGGCCCTGGGCAAAAGCATCATGCCCGCGCTGCACGGATTCTTCTCCATCGGCACCGTGCTCGGCGCCGGAATCGGTGCCGGCTCGGCCGCGCTGGCGCTGCCGGTGCAATACCACTACGGCGCGATGGGCCTGCTCATCGTGGGCACGGTGCTCTACAGCGCACGGTTCTTCGGCGAGGACTTCGCCAGGACCCCGCGCACGCACTCCGGGCCTTCGCTGAAGGCGGCCTGGCGGGAACCGCGCACGGTGCTGCTCGGCGTGCTGGTGCTGGGCATGGCCCTGGCCGAAGGGGCCGCCGGCGACTGGGTGGCCCTCGCCCTGGCCGACGGCTACCAGAGCAGCGCGGCGGTGGGCGCCATCGGCTACGGGGTGTTCGTGAGCACGATGACCTTGACCCGGTTGCTGTCCGGGGATCTGATCCTCCGGCTGGGCCGGGTGCGCATGATCCAGGCCAGCGCGATCGCCGCCCTGGCCGGCGTGCTGCTCTTCGCCTTCGGCGGCAGCCTGCCGCTGGCCTTCATCGGCTTGGCCGTGTGGGGGATGGGCGTCGCGCTGACCTTCCCGCTGGCGATGAGCGCCGCCTCCGCGGATCCGCTGCATGCGGCCACCCGCGTCTCGGTGGTCTCCACCATCGGCTACGGCGCCTTCCTGGGCGGCCCGCCATTGCTGGGGCTGCTGGCCGGGGCGATCGGGCTGCTGCCGGCGCTGGGCAGCATCTCGATTCTGGTGGTGCTTGCCTTCTGCCTTTCCGCCAATATGGCAGGGTACCGCCAGGCCGAAGACCACTAGCACACGTAATTATCCGAAAGTAGAAGCATGCTGAAGAATTTGACGACATCGCAGGTCGGCGGCCCGGCCCAGTCGCTGCTGGTCGCCACCGCCGAGGACGAGCTGGTCGCGGCCATCGCGGCGGCCGACGCCGCCGGGGAGCGCGTGCTGCTCGTCGGCGGCGGCTCGAACCTGGTCATTTCCGATGCGGGATTCCCCGGGACCGCCATCCAGATCGCCACCCGCGGGGTGCGCGTGGAAGAGCAGAGCCCGCACACCGCGCTGCTGCGCGTGGCCGCCGGGGAGAACTGGGACGCCGTGGTGGAATTCAGCCTGGCCCAGGAACTGAGCGGGCTGGAGGCACTCTCGGGCATCCCGGGCTGCGCCGGAGCCACCCCGGTGCAAAATGTGGGGGCCTACGGCGCCGACGTTTCGCAGACCCTTCAATGGGTGCGGCTCTACGACCGGGAAACCGGCGAGCGGCTCACCATGGACAAGGCGCAGCTGTCCTTCGGCTATCGCGACTCGCGGATCAAGCGCACGAGCGAGAACGGTTCGCCGCGCTACGTGGTGCTGGAGGTAGGCTTCGCACTGCGCCGCACGGAGGCCTCCGCGCCGATCCGCTATGCGGAATTGGCCCGGCGGCTCGGCGTGGAAGCCGGGGACAGCGCGCCGGCCGCAAAGGTGCGCCAGAGCGTGCTGGAGCTGCGGCGCTCCAAGGGCATGGTGTACGAGCCGAACGATCCCGACTCGCACTCCACCGGCTCCTTCTTCACCAACCCGATCCTGCCCGCCGAGGTGCTGAAGCGGCTACCGGCGGACGCACCGCACTACCCGGTGCCCGAGGCGGGCCTGGTGAAGCTGTCGGCGGCTTGGCTGATCGACCGGGCGGGCTTCGCCAAGGGCTTCGGGCTTCAAGGCAACGCGGGCTACGCGCTGGCCGGCGGGCGCGCGGCCCTGTCCACCAAGCACACCCTGGCGATCACCAACCGGGGAGGGGCCAGCGCCGCGGATCTGCTGGCCATCGCCCGGGCGGTGCGCGCCGGGGTCCACGAGCGCTTTGGCATCATGCTGGTCAACGAACCGCTGCTGATCGGCCTCGCCCTCTAGAGCGCGCAAAAAGCCCCTTCGAGCCGATGGCTCGAAGGGGCTTTGCCGTGTGCCTAGAGGCGGCCCTGGGCGATGGCCAGCATGCGGCGCAGCGGCTCCGCGGCGCCCCAGAGCAGCTGGTCGCCCACGGTGAAGGCGGAGATGTACTGCGGGCCCATTTCCAGCTTGCGGATGCGGCCCACCGGGATGTCCAGGGTGCCCGAGGCGGCGACCGGGGTCAGCGCGTCGACGGTGGCTTCCTTGGTGTTGGGCACGACCTTGGCCCATTCGTTGTCGGAGTCCAGCAGCGATTCGATCTCGGAGACCGCCAGGTCTTCCTTCAGCTTCAGGGTCAGCGCCTGCGAGTGCGAGCGCATCGCGCCGATGCGCACGCACAGCCCGTCCACCGCCACGTGCCGCTCTCCGCTGGTCTGCAGGATCTTATTGGTCTCGACCCCGGCCTTCCACTCTTCCTTGGACTGGCCGTTGCCCAGGTCCGCGTCGATCCACGGGATCAACGAGCCGGCCAGCGGCACGCCGAACTGGGTGGCGTCCAGCCCGCCGCGCTGCGCGGTCAGCACCTTGCGGTCGATCTCCAGGATCGCGGAGGCCGGGTCGTCCAGCTCGGAGGCGACGTGGGAGTTGATGTCGCCGAACTGGGTGAGCAGCTCGCGCATGTGGCGGGCGCCGCCGCCGGAGGCGGCCTGGTAGGTCATCGAGGTGCCCCATTCGACCAGGTTGTTCTTGAACAGCCCGCCGAGTCCCATGAGCATGCACGAGACGGTGCAGTTGCCGCCGACGAAGTCCTTGACCCCGGCGACGAGGGAATGATCGATCACGCTGCGGTTGACCGGGTCGAGCACGATCACCGAGTCCTCGTTCATGCGCAGCGTGGAGGCCGCATCGATCCAGAGCCCATCCCAGCCGGACTTGCGCAATTCGCTGTGGACCTTGGAGGTGTAGTCCCCGCCCTGCGCGGTGACGATAATGGGCAGCTTGGCCAGGGTTTCAAGATCGTAGGCGTCCTGCAGCGCCCCGGAGCCTTCGGCGAATGCCGGGGCGGCGCCGCCGGCGTTCGAGGTCGAGAAGAAGACCGGGTCGAGGTGCGCAAAATCGCCTTCGTCGAGCATGCGCTGCATCAGCACGGAGCCAACCATGCCGCGGTAACCAACAAATCCAACAGATGAAGTCATATCTCCATGGTAGGGCGCGCGGGCAATCTGGGCCGGGTTCGTTACAGCAGTTAAAGCAGAATCACACCCGAGGCCCAGCAGGGCTCGAGTGTGATTCGCGGAAGCCGAAGAGTTACTTTTCCTCCAGCAGCTTCTTGCGATTGTTGATGGCCCACATCGCGCCGAAGATGAACAGCTGGGTGGGGACCAGCAGCATGATCAGCCCGAAGACCTTGTTTCCGCTGAGCACCATGAAGAAGCCCAGGGCCGCCACCACCAGCGCCAGCAGGGGGAAGAGCATGTAGCCGAGGATGAACAGCGCCTCGGGGTGCGCCTTGAGCTCGCCAAGATATTTTTTCACGTCGGTTAGTCCTTTTCGCGGATCCAGGATTCGAAGCGGTAGCCGATACCGCTCTTTGAGCTATGCCAGGCCTCGGCCGGGTCGGCCGCGGAGAGCTTAAAATCTTCCGGGAGCTCCGGGGCCTTGGTATCGCCGGCCGGGCTCAGATCAAGCCGGGTGACCACCGCAACATCGAGCAGCTCCAGGGCCGCGGCGTAGAGCTGTCCGCCGCCGATGATCCAGATCTCTTCGCTGCCCGGGCTCTGCCGGGCGATATCCAGCGCTTCGCGCAGGCCGCCGGCCGGGATGCCGCCGTCGGCGCGGAGCTGATCCTGCTTGCGCGAGGTCAGCACGATATTGCTGCGCCCGGGCAGCGGGCGGAACTTGGCCGGGAAGGATTCCCAGGTGTTGCGTCCCATGATTACCGGGTGCCCGGCGGTGACGGCCTTGAAGTGGGCCAGATCCTCGGGCACATGCCAGGGCATGGAGCCGGCGGCGCCGATGATCGAGTTGGCGCCCTGCGCCCAGATCGCGCCGATCAGCGGTGCCTGGCCGGTGGCGTGGCGTGGACTCATACGGCCACGGCCCCCTTGATGGTCGGGTGGTGCTGGTAGTCCTTGAGCACAAAGTCTTCCAGCGTGTAGTCGAAGAGCGAGGCCGGCTTGGACGCGAATTCCAGCTTCGGGTAGGGGTAGGGCTCGCGGCGCAGCTGCTCACGGACCTGTTCCAGGTGGTTGGTGTAGATGTGGGTGTCGCCGCCGGTCCAGATGAATTCGCCCGGTTCCAGATCCAGCTGCTGGGCGACCATCAGGGTCAGCAGCGCGTAGGAAGCGATGTTGAAGGGAACGCCGAGGAACATGTCGGCGCTGCGCTGGTAGAGCTGGCAGGAGAGCTTGCCCTCGGCGACGTAGAACTGGAAGAACACGTGGCAGGGAGGCAAGGCCATCTTCTGGATTTCGGCCACATTCCAGGCCGACACGAGGTGCCGGCGCGAATCGGGGTTGCTTTGCAGGGAATCCATGACCTGGGAGATCTGGTCGATATGCGCGCCGTCCGGGGTCGGCCAGCTGCGCCACTGCACCCCGTAGACCGGGCCGAGCTCGCCGTCTTCATCGGCCCATTCGTTCCAGATGCGCACACCCTGGTCCTGCAGCCATTTCACATTTGATTCACCGCGCAAAAACCAGAGCAGTTCCGCGGCAACCGACTTAAAATGCACCCGCTTGGTGGTGATCAGCGGGAAGGATTCGCTCAGGTCGAAGCGCAGCTGGCGGCCGAAAACGGAGCGCGTGCCGGTGCCGGTGCGGTCCTCTTTCGCGGCGCCATTGGCGAGCACATCGGCCAGCAGGTCTTCGTATGGTGTGGCGATAGTCTGTGGAGTCACCGTTCCATCCTAGCTTTCCATGGCCCGATCGCGCTAAAAGCGGTGCCGGCTCACGCGAGCATATCGTGGTACTCCGGGTAGCGGGAGAGATAATCCTGCACATAGCTGCATTCGGGGACGATTGTGGCTCCCTCGGCGCGCAGCTCATCGAGCACCATGGTCACCAGCGCGCGGGCGTAGCCGCGGCGGCCGAACTCCTCGTTCACGATCGTATGCTGCAAGGTCACCTGCTGCCCCTCGCGGTGGTAGCCGATGAAGCCGACGAAGGTGGAGCCGTGCCATAGCGAGTAGCGCCCGCGTCCCGGGTCGTGGTCCATGCGCAAGCCCTGGTGCACGATCTTCTGCACCGGGTGTTCTGGCTGTTGGGCAGTCATGGCGGTTGCCTCCTCGCTGGTGACTTCTCTCACCTCTAGTCATAGTCGCATTTCGGGATAGATGCAACGACCGTGCACGAGTTAGTCGTGATAGGGCGCGTGGATCTCCACGGACACGAACTGATGCTTCGCGCCGATGGCCTGCTGGGCCACGATCACGCCGCCCGGATCCAGGAACGGGTCCTGGGCCGGCAGCACCGCGGCGACCTTCGTCGAAACCCGGGAGCGCAGGACCTCGATGATCAGCGGGAGCACCGGGCGGTGCGTGCAGATCACCTGCGAACGCGACTTGGCCACGAGCTTCTCGATGGCGCGTTGGGCCTTGTGCGGCTTGCGCTTGGCCTCGTGCTCGGTGATGGAGCGGATGGTTTTCAGCTTCAGCGCGTGCAGCACCAGGTACGGGGTCACCGTTTGCACGCAGCGCGTCCACGGGGAGGAAGCCACATGCTCCGGGCCCCACGCGTCGAGCATGCGCGCCACCGCCTGCGCCTGCCGGCGGCCGGTGGCCGCCAGCGGGCGTTCGCCCTCGGCGCGTGTCCACTTGCCGCGCGGCTTGGCCTTGGCATGGCGCAGGATGATGAAGGCCAAGCTCTCCAGGCGCTGCTTCTGGTGGGCCTTGAGCAGATCTTCGAGCGGGGCGAGATCCGAGGGGTTGGTCAGCAGGGCCGCGGCCTCGGCCGCCGTGGCCCAGCGCAGCTCATCGCATTCGACGCCGTCGGGCTCCGCCTGCAGCGCGGGGTCCACCTTGGCCGCCCAGTAGTAGACGACCTTGGTTTTGCCCTTGACCGAATAGGCGGTGGCCGCCAGCGGGATGCCGAGGTTCAGCCGCAGGCCGACCTCTTCGCGCAGTTCGCGGATGGCGCATTCGGGGATCGACTCGCCGGAGTCGAGCTTGCCCTTGGGCCAGGACCAATCGTCATAGCGCGGGCGGTGGATCAGCAGCACGTGCAGTTCGCCGTCGCGCAGCTGCCAGGGGATCGCTCCGGCGGCGACCACATCGAATTCGCCCAGGCGGATCTCTTCGGCATCGCTTGAGCGCTGTAGTTCGCACAGCTGCAGACGTGAATGCTGGGACTGGGAAGCGGTCACTAGTTGTGCAGTCCGCTCTGCCGGCGCCGGGTGTGCTCTTCGGTGAGCCAGAACTGGATGTCGGTGAGCGCCTTGCCCTCGGCATCCTGGTGGTGGCGGGTCCACGCGCCATCGGAGCCCAGATGCCAGCTCATGGTTGAATCGTCCATATAGCGCCCCAGCAGGTCGGTGAGGGAGTCGATGTCCTCCTGGGCGTGCAGCGAAACGAGCGCCTCCACGCGGCGGTCCAGGTTCCGGTGCATCATATCGGCGCTGCCGATGTAGACCAGCGGGTCGCCGGCATTGCCGAAGAAGAACACGCGGCTGTGCTCCAGGAAGCGGCCGAGGATCGAGCGGACGCGGATGTTCTCGCTCAGGCCCGGCAGCTGCGGGCGCAGCGCGCAAATGCCGCGGACGATCACATCCACCTTCACCCCGGCCTGGCTGGCCCGGTACAGGGCATCGATAATGGCCTCGTCGACCATCGAATTCACCTTGATGCAGACGTAGGCCGCGACCCCGTTTTGCGCGTTGGCGATTTCCTTCTCGATCAGCTCCAGCAGCCCGGTGCGCACCGTGCGCGGGGCCACCAGCAGCCGGTGGTAGGTGGACCGCGGCGCGTAGCCAGAGAGCTGGTTGAACAGCCGCGAAACATCTTCGCCTACGGCTTCGTCGCAGGTCAGCAAGCCAAAGTCTTCGTAGTAGCGGGCGGTGCGCGGGTGGTAGTTGCCGGTGCCGATATGGCAGTAGCGGCGCAGCTTGTCGCCTTCCTTGCGCACCACCAGGGAGAGCTTCGAGTGGGTTTTCAGGCCCACGATGCCGTAGACCACGTGCACCCCGGCCTGCTCCAGCTTGCGCGCCCAGGTGATGTTCGCCTGCTCGTCGAAGCGCGCCTTGATCTCCACCAGCGCCAGCACCTGCTTGCCGGCCTCGGCCGCGTCGATCAGCGCGTCGACGATCGGGGAGTCCCCGGAGGTGCGGTAGAGGGTCTGCTTGATCGCCATCACCTTCGGGTCCGCGGCGGCCTGCTCCAAAAACGCCTGCACGGAGGTGGAGAAGGAATCGTAGGGGTGGTGCAGCAGGATGTCGCGCCGGCGCACCGCGCCGAAGACATTCGCGGCCTTCGCGGTCTCCGATTCGTTCAGGAACCTGGAGGTGTGGCCCACATGCTTGGTGTAGTGCAGCTCGGTGCGGTCCAGCGCGGCGATGACGCCCAGCCCGCGCAGATCCAGCGGGGCCGGCAGCCGGAAGACCTCGTCTTCCTCGATATTCAGCTCGCGCACCAGCAGTTCGAGCACCTGCGGGTCAATGTCGTCGGCGACCTCCAGGCGCACCGGCGGGCCGAAGCGGCGGCGCAGCAATTCCTTCTCCAGGGCCTGGAGCAGATTCTCCGCGTCGTCCTCCTCGACCTCCAGATCCTCATTGCGGGTGACGCGGAAGAAGTGGTGCTCGACGATTTCCATGCCCGGGAACAACAGGTCCAGGTGCACGGCGATCAGCGCTTCGAGCGGGATGAACCGGGCGGTGCGCTGCGAGGAGTGCGCCGCCTTGGCTCCGTCGATGCCGACCAGCCGGGCGATGGTATCGGGCACCTTGAGCCGGGCGAAGAGCTCCTTGCCGGTCAGCGGGTTGCGGACCACCACCGCGAGGTTCAGCGACAGCCCGGAGATGTAGGGGAAGGGGTGCGCCGGGTCGACCGCCAGCGGGGTGAGCACCGGGAACACCTGGGAAACGAACCAGGAGGAGAGGTGCTGGCGCTCGGATTCGCCGAGTTCATCCCAGCGGGTAATCCGGATGCCTTCCTCCGCGAGGGCCGGGCGGACCTGCTCGGAAAAGACCAGGGCATGCCGGGTCTGCAGCTCGTGGGCCGAATTGAGCAGCAGTTCGAGCTGGTCGACCGGGTTCATCCCGTTGGCTGCGGGCACCGCCAGGCCGGTGGCGATGCGGCGCTTGAGCCCGGCCACGCGCACCATGAAGAACTCGTCGAGGTTCGAGCCGAAAATTGAGAGGAAGTTCACCCGCTCCAGCAGCGGGAGATCCTTGTCTTCGGCGAGTTCCAGAACGCGCGCGTTGAAGTGCAGCCAGGACAACTCCCGATCCAGGAATCGTTCGTTGTTGAATCCACCCTCGGGATGCCGGGCCGGCGATTTGATGGCCGGCTCGATGCGGTCTTCGTTCATCTTCGACGCTGGCACATCACGTAACTGTGAGGCCGGCTGCTTCGGGGTGGTAGTCATCTACTGAACTCGCTTCTTTCTGCAAGTGGAAACCTAGTTGCACCTCATTGCGCTGGCCAGAGGCTCTGCTCTGCCCGGTACCCTACGATTCTATCGGCTGCGGGCCGTACATGATGTCGGTGTCCCAGAGTGTGAAGCCCAGCGAACGGTACAGGCTGACCGCCGCCTGGTTCTCGGCGTCAACGTAGAGCAAGACGGCGCCCACTCCCATTTCCAGCAGGTAGTTCACGCCGAGGGCGGTGAGCACGCGGCCCAGGCCCAGGCCCTGGGCTTCGGGGACCACGCCGACCACGTAGACCTCGCCCAGCGGGCGGACCGAATCCCCGGTGGCCGGGTGGATCTTGGTCCAGTGGAAGGCGATGACCTGCTCCGCGGCGTCGAAAGCCAAGAAGAAGCCCGCAGGATCAAACCAGGATTCGGCCATGCGCGAGTCCAAATCAGCCAGCGTGAGCGAACCCTGCTCCGGATGGTCCGCGAATGCCGCCGCGTTGGCGGCCAACCAGGCCGGCTCGTCCTCGCCCACCCGGAAGGTGCGGACGTTGCTGCCGCGGTCCAGCTGCGGAACTTCCAGCGCTTCGGGGCTTTCGCGGCGCAGCTTATGGAGTTCGCGCACGGTGGCCAGGCCGATTGCCTCGGCCAGCTTCTTGGCCGCGGGATGCCCGCCGTGGGCCCACGCCTGAATGCGGCTCAGTTCCAGCTCTTCGCCGAGGCGCTGCACGAGGGCCGAGGCGATGCCTTGCTGGCGATGCTGCGGGTGCACCACGAGTTCGACCACCCAGGAATCGGCCTCCGGATCACGCACCGCGGCCACCACGCCGACCAGCGTGGACTCTCCGGGGTCCGCCTGCTGCTCGGCGCGCAGCGAGAAGACCTTGTCCGAGAATTCCTCGGAGCCAAGGGCGACCAGGGTCTGGTCGCTCAGCGGCGGGTTGCCGTCGTGTTCCTGAGCTGCGGCGGCAAGCTTGCGTACCTCAGCAAGTTCGCGTTCTTCCAGCTCACCTTGTGTTTTCTCGATGGACAAAGTAGTTTGTGGCAGTTCGCTCATACCTTCACCTTAGCCGGTGATTCCGTGCAGCTACCAGTGGCGGGAGAAACTTAAACTTCGGTGTAGAAGCGGTAGCCGACATTTCGCACGGTGCCGATCAGCTGTTCATGATCGGTGCCGAGTTTGGCGCGCAAGCGACGCACGTGAACGTCGACGGTGCGGGTACCGCCGTAGTAGTCGTAGCCCCACACTTCGTGGAGCAGCTGCTCGCGGGTGAAGACGCGTCCGGGGAACTGCGAGAGGTACTTGAGCAGCTCAAATTCCTTGTAGGTCAGATCCAGCATGCGGCGATCGATGCGCGCGGTGTAGCTCAGCTCATCGATGGTCAGCCCGGAGGTATTCTCCTGGACCACCACCTCCGGTGCGGCCGAAAGGATCAGCCGGATCCGGGCCTCGAGCTCCCCGGGGACCGCGGTAGGCAAAATGAAGTCGGAGGCATGCCAAGCGGAATTCAAAACGCCCAGGCCACCCTCGCCAATGACCAGCAACAACGGTAAATTGACGGTAGAGTGGATGGTTTGCGCCAGGGCTCGCGCGGCAATCAGCTCGGTGCGCGCGTCGAGAATGACCGCTTCGGCGTCGCCGATTTGGCTCAGCGCCTCGGTGTTGGCCGGCAAGCAGCGGTTCTCGTGAAGCAGCAGTTCCAGCGCCGGAAGCACCTCGGCACCGGTGCTTGCATTATTACTCAGGAGCAGTAGGTGCGCCATGATGGAGTTCCTCCTGCCAGTGGTGTGCGAAAAAATCGTTTTTACGTGTCACAGTATAAAGAAAGAATCACTCAAAGTGCGCATGTGAACGAGCAAGTGCCCGGACTATTACCGATGGGAAATTTAGTTTGCGAATCAAGGTACTGATTAGTGGGCTGCTCGCCGCGGCCCTGTTGGCTGGCGCCGCCAGCCTCAGTTCGCTGAACTTTGCGATGGCGGCGGTCGCCGTGGTGCTGCAGCTAGTTTTCGCCTATACCTGGCCGCGGATGACGCGTTCGGAGACTCCCTGGACGATCAGCATCATCCTCGCGGTCGCCGCCCTGGCCTCCACCGCGGCGACGCTCTTCATGCCGGGGGCCACGCAGACCTCGCATAGCGTCGAGGTCATTGCCGCCGGGGTGCTGATGATTTTCATTACGCAGGTCATGCGCGGCTCCACCGCCGATGGGCGGCTAGCCGGAGTGGTTTCGGGGATCACCGGTTTGGCCATCGTGGCGCAAGGCTCGGGATGGGCCGCCATGGGCCTTGGCGAGGGGGCGCTGGGGGTCACCGTCTTCACCCTCATCGCGCTCGTTGGCGCCGGGGCGATCGCCATTACCCGGTTGCCGGACCGGATTACCTTCGTGCTGGCACCCTTGATCGGCGGGGCGCTCGGGGCGGCGGCCAGCGCGTTGACCTTCGGTCCCACCTGGTACCAGGCGCTGACCATTGGGGTGCTGGCGGGGCTGCTGGTGGGCAGCCTGCGTGCGTTGGCCTTGTCCACCCGCAGCATCCGCACGCTCTCCGGTGTGCTCGCCCTGGCTAGCGGGATCCTGATCCTGGCCGGAGCGATGAGCTGGTACGTGATGGCCCTGCTGAGCTAATCACGAAATGTGATGCCTGCTTCGTCACGAGTGTCGGAAATACCGAAGTGCTCGGGCTAAGATGTAGGCATGAATGAAAATTACCTTGCACTCGAAATTTTCTTCCTCGCCTTGCTGACCATTGCAGGTCTGGGCATGGCCGGATTCGCCGGACTTGTAGTAAAGCGTCTCTTCAAGGGGCAGAAGTAGAAGCAGCGCACACAAAAACGTGTGCGCTGTTTCCATTTAACCGGGCAACTTAGGAGCAGCTAGTCTATGGCTTTTGACATTCCCACGGACCTCATGCCGGAACTCGTGCCCTTCTCGTGGCTCATCGGCAGCTGGGAAGGAAGCGGGCGCCTCGGCGACGGGGAGGATGCGGACCCGCACTTTTGGCAGCAGGTCACCTTCCGCGAGGTCGGCGCCCCGTATCTGGAATACCGCAGCGAAGCGTGGCTCACCGAAGCCGACGGCACCAAGCTGCGGATCCTGGCCGTTGAAAACGGCTTCTGGTCGCTGGACCGTGAGCAGCAGGATGCAGACGCGGGCCCAGGAATGACCCCGGGAGAGATCTTCCCGGCCTTGCGCTCGGCCGACGACGTGCAGCAGCTGCACACCACAGAGGGCTTCAAAATTCAGGCGCAGATCCTGCAGCCTGGCGGGATCAGCGAACTTTACTACGGGCTGATCGACGGTCCGCGGGTGCACCTGGCCACCGAAGCGTTGTTGCGCAGCAAGAATGCGAAGCAGTACGCCTCCTCGACCCGGATGTACGGGCTTGTCGGCGGAGATCTATTTTGGCGTTGGGACGTGTCCTTGGGCAATCAAGATCTCAAGGCTCATGCCTCAGCCGCGCTGAAACGTGTTACTACAGAGGCGATGGATTCCTGACATGAGCGAAAATCAATATCGTTCGGTGCTGCTGGATCGTGCGGCAGCAATCGAGGCATCCGGGGCAGATGCCGGCGTGGCAGCACATTATGGCGCGCCCACCCGCGAGGCCCGCAAGCTATTCCAAGGCCAGGCGATTGCCGACCTGAGCCACCTTGACGTGCTGGAACTGCGTGGCGAGGACCGGCAGAGCTGGTTGAACACGCTCAGCAGCCAGTCGCTCACCGGGCTGAAGCCGGGGGCCTCCAGCCAGGCGCTGCTGCTTTCGGTTCAGGGGCGTATCGAGCACGAGATGAAGGTGCTCATCGACACCGATCGGGTGCTGCTGATCGTCGAGCAGGGCCGCGCCGAGCCGCTGCAGAGATTCCTCGAATCGATGCGGTTCATGCTGCGGGTGGAACTGGCAAACCTTTCGAGCACCCATGGCGTGCTCGGCGCGGTGCGCGAGATTCCCAGCTGCAACGAGCTGGTGTGGCGCAATCCGTGGCCGCAGGTCAGCGCCGGGGGATGGGCCTATTCACGCGAGGACCACCCGGGTCTGGAACGACCGTGGTTCTTGCATGTTGTTGAACTTGAGCGCTTGGAAGAAGCCGTCGGCGAGGAAGAGCTTGCCGGGAGCATGGCGGTCGAGTCCCTGCGCATCGCCGCCTGGGAGCCGCGCTTCGGTTTCGAGAATGATGACAAGACCATCCCGCATGAACTGGATTGGCTGCGCACCGCGGTGCACATGGACAAGGGCTGCTACAAGGGGCAGGAAACCGTTGCCCGCGTGCACAACATCGGCCACCCGCCGCGTCGCCTGGTGTTCCTCGACCTCGACGGGTCGATGCACACCTTGCCGGCCGCCGGTTCGGAGATCAAGCTCGGTGAGCGCACCGTCGGCAAGCTGACCTCGGCCTCCCTGCACTATGAAGCCGGACCGATCGCGCTGGGCGTGATCAAACGCAATGTTGACCCCGAAGCGGTGCTGAGCGTCGTGGACGGCGAGAGCGTCTACCCGGCCGCGCAAGAGGTCATCGTGGCCACGGACGCCGGACAGACCGCGGGCCGGTTCACCGGTTTCCTGCGGACCCCGCCCCCGGCCTGAGCAGCTTAACGCAACAGCGGTCCGGCAACTCCCGCGGGAGGTGCCGGACCGCTGTTGCTTTGCCGGTGCGGAATTTAGCCGAAGAGGATCCGGGCCTCGTTGTAGCGGTCCATCGGAACCCGCTTGAGGTTGTTCAGCGCCGCGCGCAGCGGGACGCGGTTGACCTTGGTGCCGTGGATCGCGACCATGGTGCCCCAGGCCGAATCGGCGACCGAATTCACCGCGGCCATGCCAAGCCGCGTGGCCAGCACGCGGTCGAACGCGGTGGGCACTCCGCCGCGCTGGATATGGCCCAGCACGGTGGCGCGGGTTTCGAGGCCGGTTTGCTCCTCGATCAGCGGGGCGAGCATTTCGCTGATTCCACCGAGCCGCGCCCGGCCGAAGGTATCCACCCCACGCACCGAGAACGCCTCGTCCAGGCCCTCGGGGACGAACCCCTCGGAGACCACGACCAATGGTGCACGGCCACGCTCGTGGGCTTCGCGCACCCACTGGTAGATCTCTTCCATGGTGGTGGAAACCTCGGGGATGAGGATCGCATGGGCGCCGGAGGCCATGCCGGCGTGCATGGCGATCCAGCCGACGTGCCGGCCCATAACCTCGGCGATCATGCAGCGATGGTGCGAGTCCCCGGTAGTGCGCAGCCGGTCGATGGCCTCCACGGCGATCTGGTTTGCGGTGTCGAAACCGAAGGTGTAGTCGGTGGCGTCCAGGTCGTTGTCGATGGTCTTCGGGACGCCAACCACCGGCAGCCCGGCCTCGCACAGGCGCTGCGCGCCGGCGAGGGTCCCCTCGCCGCCGATCGCGATCAAGGCGTCGACATTGTTCTTCTTCAGCGTGGCGGCGATATGCTCGGCTCCGCCATTTTCTCCCTCGAACGCGTTGGTGCGCGAGGTGCCTAGAATGGTTCCGCCTTGTTTGGCGATACCGCGGACGGCGGTCCGGGGAAGCTCGAAGAAGTCGCCTTCCTTGACTCCCTTCCAGCCGTCGCGGAAGCCAACAAATTCGTAGTCATAGCTTTTGATGCCATTGAGCACCGCACCGCGGATCACCGCGTTCAATCCCGGGCAGTCGCCTCCCGAAGTCATGATTCCAATGCGCATTTACCCTCACTTAGTAAGTAGGGAAGACTTCGGATACACGACGGGTTCCTTGCTGAATGCTGCTGCGGAGCGGGCCGGGTATCCGAGGAAAACCCTTCGGACTTCATTCGATTCCGCGCACCATTGAGCATCGAGTTCTCTAAGATTCTACGTGGTTAAAACCACAAGAGCGAGTTGTTTGCCACCTGAGGTAGCGAACAACCCGCTCTGTTTCGGAGATACTCCGTGGGATTAGAACTTGCGCAGCAGTTTCTGCAGCACGATGCTGTCATCCTGGGCCGGAATCAGCAGCCAGGCCACGATGTACGCGCCGATGCCGATGACCGGCAGGAGGAAGGAGAGCAGCAGCCCGATGCGGACCAAGGTGACATCCCAGCCGAACTTATCCGCGATGCCGCCGGCGATCCCGGCAACCATGCGCGAGGGGCCGCGGCGCAGCGGGATCGAACGGATCTGGTTGAAGAAGGTATCCATGAGTGCTCCTAAAAATGGTGGGTGCTAGTCGTTGTGGGAAGGTAGTTCGGTGTTCTTGCCGCTGGCCTTGCGTGCCGAGGAGATGCCCGCGAAGATCATCCCCACCCCGGCCAGGGCAACCAGCGCGATGAAGAACAACGGGGTGTCGAAGTGCCAGCTGAATAGGGTTCGGCTGAGCGTCGCAAGCGCGACCACGACGAGGATCAGGCCAAACACCAAGGTGCCGGCAGGAAATTTTGCTTCGGTTTGCTGATCAGAATTCATGCTGTCCGCTCCTTAGAACGTTGGGTTGGAGGTGCCGGTTCCATCGCTTGAGTACTCGGGATCGTATCCAGAGAATACGCCATTGATCACGACCGTGAGCGTGGGGGCATCTGCGGCGAAGCCGCCCGTCGGCTGCGAATTGTTTTCGTTGAGCGAGGAGAGGAACAGCCCGTCGGCCTGGATCTGCACCGGAATGTTCGTGGGCAGTTCGAGATCCACCTTGGAGAAGACCGAGGAGACCTCCACCGTCGTCGGCTCGGTGATCGTGGACAGGTGGCGCAGGTCCACCGTCGACTTGCTGAACACCGAGCTGTACTGGTTCGAATCCGTGGCCACGCCGACCGTTTCGCCCTGCATGCCGCGGAAATCGTTGCCACCGAAGATCACCGTGAGTACCAGCAATGGAATGGCCAGCCCGAGCAGCCCGCCGCTGGTGCGGTGCGCGAGGGAGACGAAGACCAGCGCCAAGCCGACCACGAACAAGCCGATGGCAAATGCCGTGCCCCACCCGTTGCCCGGCAGCGCGATCGCCCCGAGGTAATCCGCGGCGAGCACCAACGCCACCGTCAGGATGGTGACGCCGACGATGATGGTGGCAACCCAGCCGGGAACCGGGGGAGCATTGCGCAGCTTTTTATTCGCCTTGGCGAAATGTGGATCCAGCTGCGGCCCGTGGTCCTGCGGGATATGGCCGAAGCCGCGAGGTTCGGGGTCCATGGAGTCCTCCTCGGAGTCTGCGTTGCTCTTGTCGGTGTGCGGGTGCGTGGTTTCTGGATTGCGCAGCGGCTTCGTAGCCGGTGGGAACTGTTCGGGATAAACGGGTGCCTGCGTGCTGAAGGACTGGGCACGCTGCGCGCGCCAAGGCTTTTCAACGACGGAGCCGGGTGCCGGGTCGCTGGGCTTCGGCGTGCGGCGGGGTTTGGAGGTGCCGGCAAACTTGGTGTCGCGTCGGCTGAAGATCACGAAGAGGATTCCGGCGACCACCAGCAGCGGCCACAGAATCGGGGCCACGGTGCTGAGCAGCCAGGGGGCGAGGAAGAAGCCGATGAGCAAAAATACCAGGGCTCCGGTGAGCGCGCTGGTCCAGTCCTTGCCGTGCACCGCCCGCTCCAAGGGGATCGTGCCCTTGGGGCCGGGCAAGAGCCCCCAAGCCAGCCCGTAAACCAGGAAGCCGGTTCCGCCGAGCAAACTCAACGCGACGAATACCCCGCGCACCAGCACCACATCGATGTTGAATCGCTGTGCGATGCCCGCCGCAACGCCGCCCAGCCACTGGGAATCTTGCCGTTCGATGCCAATTTTGCGTAATTGGTCGAAAACGTTGCTGCGCGGAGAGTTCTCGTTGTCCATGCTTAAATCTTCTCCCGGGGGCGGGCTTAGCGCTATGAGGGGCTACCCTGATTCTTCCCTAGGGGCCGCCCTGACTTCCGGCAGCGACCCGGTTTTCTGCCCGGGAACGTGCTTGACTTGTCAGTATGGAACGAACCGAGCAGCGAAATCAGATCGTACGCAGTGAATCCCGGCTGATCGCCGGGGTGTGCGGCGGCCTCGCTGTGCACCTTGGCATACCGGTGAACTACCTGCGTATCGGGTTCTTGGGGCTTACCGCCCTGGGCGGGGCCGGCGTATTGCTCTACGCCTGGCTGTGGGTGTTCACTCCCAGCGCCGAAGAATCCAAGGCCGGAGCGCTGCGCTCCCGGGGTACGGGGCCGCGCACGCTCGCGGAGGAAATGGGCCGCGTGCAGCAGGGCATATTTTCCCCGCGCGAGATGAGCGAGAAGCTTTCCTCCTGGCGTGAAACCCTCATCGGCGTCGCCTTGCTGCTGGTGGCGCTGCTGGCGCTGGGGCAGTGGCTCGGGCTGAATATTCGCTGGGATCTGATTTGGCCCAGCTTGGGCATCATCGCCGGCGTGCTGCTCGCCTGGCTGCAGGTCGATGGGCAGCACCTCGACGGTGACCGCAAGGCCAAGGCGCTCGTCTTCGGGCGCTTGATTCTGGGCCTGCTGCTCGCGATCGGCGGGCTGCTGGCGATTCTCAGCGGGCGCGTGAGAACCTCCGATCTGCTCGGCGGGATGTGGGCGGCGCTGGCGATTATCACCGGTGCGGTGGTGGTGCTGCTGCCCTGGGGCGCCAGGTTGTGGCGCGACTATCTTTCGGAGAGAAGCAATCGGCAGGCCGCGGCGCAGCGCGCGGACTTTGCCGCGCATCTGCACGACTCGGTGCTGCAGACGCTGGCCGTGATCCAAAAACGCAGCGATGACCCGGCCGCGGTGCGAACCCTGGCGCGCGTGCAGGAACGCGAGCTGCGCGCTTGGCTCTATGAGACCGAAGAGCTCGACGAGAAAGACGTGGTCGTGGAAATCCAGGCCGAGGCCGACAACGTCGAGAAATTGCTGCTGCGCGATGTCGATGTGATTACCGTCGGCAATGCCAGGGGCTTCGACGGACAGCAGGCGCTCGTGGCGGCGAGCCGGGAAGCGATGATGAATGCAGCAAAACATGCCGAGGGGACGATCTCGGTGTATGTCGAATGCAGCGAGCAGCTGATCGAGGTGTTCATCAGGGATCGCGGAAAGGGCTTCGACGTAGGCGGGATCGACAAGGACCGCTATGGGGTGCGCGAATCGATTATCGGGCGGATGCAGCGGGCCGGCGGGCAGGCTTCTATTCGCAGCGGCGAGACGGGCACCGAAGTAGAGTTGAAAATGCCAAGGAACAGCAGTCAGGAAGATACAGAATCATGAGTAGCGAACAGCAGAACTTCACTGTGGTGTTGGTAGACGACCATGGAATCTTCCGCTCCGGGCTCCGCGCGGATCTCGGTGAGGACCTGCGCATTGTCGGTGAGGCGGGGTCCGTTGAACAGGCTATCGAAGTCATCGAAAGCCAGCGGCCGGACGTGGTCCTGCTCGACGTGCATCTGCCCGGCGGCCGCGGCGGCGGGGGCGCCGAGGTCTTGCGCGGTTGCGCGCACCTGTTGGGTTCCACCAAGTTCCTGGCGCTGAGCGTTTCGGATTCGGCGCAGGACGTGGTCACGGTGATTCGGGCCGGGGCCCGGGGCTACGTGACCAAGAGCATTTCCGGAACCGAAATCTCGGACGCGGTGCGCCGGGTGGCCGGGGGAGATGCGGTGTTCTCGCCACGGCTGGCGGGCTTTGTGCTTGACGCATTCGGCGGTGCAAAAGTGGCCGAAGCGACCGGCATCGACGAGGAACTGGATCTGCTCTCGGACCGGGAATTGCAGGTGATGCGCCTGATCGCCCGCGGCTACAGCTACAAGGAGGTGGCCAAGGAGCTGTTCATCTCGGTGAAAACCGTGGAATCGCATGTCTCGAACGTGCTGCGCAAATTGCAGCTCTCGAATCGGCATGAACTCACGCGCTGGGCGGTGGACCGGAAGATCCTCTAGGCGTTGACGAATGCGGGCCCGATCCGGCGGATCGGGCCCGCATTGTCCGGATGCCGCTCTACTCGGCTTCGCCCAGCAACCGGGCCATCCGGGACACGCCCTCTGCCAGGTCCGCATCGCCCAGCGCATAGGACATGCGGATATAGCCCGAGGGCCCAAAGGCTTCGCCCGGTACGACCGCGACCTCCGCCTGCTCCAGGATGAACGCGGCCAGCTCGGCGCTGGTGTTGCTCACCACGCCGCGGATCTTCTTGCCCAGCAGCCCGCGTACGTCCGAGTAGGCGTAGAAGGCGCCCTCAGGCATCGGGCAGTGCAATCCGTCGATGGCGTTCAAGCCCTCGACGATGGCAAGCCGGCGGCGGTTGAAGGCGACCTTCATCTCCTCGACGGCATCCAGTGGGCCGGCCACCGCGGCCAAGGCGGCACGCTGGGACACATTGGCCACATTCGAGGTCGCATGGGACTGCAGGTTGGTGGCAGCCTTGATGACGTCCAGTGGGCCTGCCATCCAGCCCACACGCCAACCGGTCATGGCGTAGGTCTTGGCCACGCCGTTGAGGATGACCACCCGGTCTTCGAGCTCCGGAACCAGCGTCGCAATGGAGCTGAAGGACGCGTCCCCGTAGGTCAGGTGCTCGTAGATCTCATCGGTGACAACCCACAAGCCCTTTTCGGCCGCCCAGCGGCCGATTTCCTTGATCTGCTCTGCCGTGTAGACCGCGCCGGTAGGGTTCGAGGGGGAAACGAAGAGCAAGACCTTGGTGCGCTCGGTCAGCACGGACTCGAGCTGCTCGACGGTGACCTTGTAGCCCTGCTCGGGGCCGGCGAAGACGGATACGGGCACCCCGCCCGCCAGCTGCACCGACTCCGGGTAGGTGGTCCAGTAAGGAGCCGGAATGATGACTTCGTCTCCCGGGTCGAGCAATGCGGCAAAGGTGTTGTAGACCGCCTGCTTGCCGCCGTTGGTCACCAGCACCTGCGCGCCAGCCAGCTCGTATCCGGAGTGGCGCAGAGTCTTTTCGGCAATCGCTTCGCGCAGTTCAGGCAGGCCCGCCGCGGGGGAGTACCGGTGGTTCTTCGGATCCTGGGCGGCCTTGACCGCCGCCTCGACGATGTAATCCGGAGTTGCGAAGTCCGGCTCGCCGGCGCCGAAGCCGATGACCGGACGACCGGCTGCCTTGAGCGCTTTCGCCTTGGCATCGACCGCTAGCGTTGCGGACTCGGAAATGGCGCCGATGCGGCGTGAAATTCTAGACATAGAAAATGCATCCTGACGGTTACGTAAGCTGCTGTTAGTTCCAATCCTAGTTCCCAGTATTTGCCGATGCTCAGTGAAATCGAAAAATGACACCAAGTGGTCACTAACTGGTGGTCAGAATGCGGTGTGCGACACACAGGGTGCAGTCAGTTCGACATTTGCTGGTTCGTTGCGTAAAGTTATTTCTCGTTGCTGAGACATCGCAACCGACATGGAAAAGTCCTGATCGGCTAAGATGTACTCAGTAAGAGCGGTAGCTCAAAGGGTAGTGGCGCAATTGGTAGCGCAGCGGTCTCCAAAACCGCAGGTTGCAGGTTCGAGTCCTGTCTGCCCTGCGCAGTAGCGATGGTAATAATCGCACAGCGAATCTCAAATCACGGTGTGTTGTGGTCGGTCAGGCTGCGGCGCACCGTGATTGTTTCAACTGGCCAAAAAAATTGAAACGAGGATCAGGTTGAGCGAATCAGCTGCCGTAAACCCCGGAAATGGTGAGAAGGCAAAGAAGGGCTTCTTCGGACGCATCTTCCTATTCCTGCGCCAGGTAATTTCAGAACTGAAGAAGGTCGTTACCCCAACGCGTAGCGAGCTCGTCAATTACACGCTGGTTGTAATCGGTTTTGTTTGCGTCGTTATGTTGATCGTCACGATCCTTGACTTCGTACTGGGCCAAGGTTCGATCCTCCTGTTCACCAATCAGCCAGAACAGTAATTTATTTGCCGCGGCGGTATAATCGCCCGCAGGTAGTAGATGTCATTCAGTCAAAGAAAGCAGGAGCTGCAGTGTCCGACAAGGAACTCGAACCGCAGATTAATGACGAGGTCGAAAACGAGTTCGTTGAAGCTGACGGCGTGCAGGTAGAAACCGCCGCCGAGGTTGCAACCGACGAGACCGAAGCTCCAGCCGTTGTTGCTGAAGAAGCCGTTCAGGGCGAAGCCGACGAAGACGAAGCTGCTGAAGCAGACGTTCAGGATGAAGCCGACGAGGACGAAGCTGCTGAAGCAGACGTTCATGGCGAAGCCGAAGAAGACGAAGCCGCTGAAGCAGACGACGTCGACGTAGTCGCCGCGCTCAAGGAAGAATTCCGCTCGAAGCTGCGTCGCCAGCCGGGTGACTGGTTCGTCATTCACACCTACGCAGGTTACGAAAACCGCGTGAAGTTGAACCTAGAGACTCGTATCCAAACTCAGGACATGGACGATTTCATCTATGAAATCCAGGTTCCGATGGAAGAGGTCGTTGAGGTTAAGAACACTCAGCGCAAGATCGTTCGCCGCGTGCGCATCCCGGGCTACGTCCTGGTTCGCATGGAGCTGACCGACGCTTCTTGGGGTGTCGTTCGACACACGCCAGGTGTTACCGGATTCGTAGGAAACGCCCATGATCCTAACCCGCTGAACCTCGACGAAGTGTTCTCCATGCTGGAGCACACGGTGGTCGATCCGGTCGAGCAGCCATCGGCTTCCAAGCCGGGACGTTCACCAATCACCGAAGTCACCGTCGATTTCGAGGTTGGCGAATCGGTTACCGTCAACGATGGTCCGTTCGAGACCATGCCGGCGACGATCTCGGAAATCAAGCTGGAATCGGCGCAGCTGGTTGTTCTCGTTTCGATCTTCGAGCGCGAGACCCCAGTGACCTTGAACTTCAACCAGGTCACCAAGATCCAGTAGTATTAAGTCTTCGTGCCCCATTCCGTTTGCTTTACGGGGTGAGGGCACGTCCGGCTGTCGCGCCACGACGGCCACAACCCGCAGCACGCTCCTGTGTTGTGGGAACTGCAAGAGTATAAGGACCCGACATGGCCCCAAAGAAAAAGGTCACCGGACTCATCAAGCTGCAGATCCAGGCAGGCGCCGCTAACCCGGCTCCGCCAATTGGTCCTGCACTTGGCCAGCACGGCGTCAACATCATGGAATTCTGCAAGGCTTACAACGCAGCGACCGAGTCGCAGCGCGGTAACGTTGTACCAGTTGAAATCACCGTGTATGAAGACCGTTCATTCACCTTCATCACCAAGACCCCTCCAGCAGCAGAGCTGATCAAGAAGGCTGCTGGCGTTGCCAAGGGTTCGGCTACCCCGCACACCGTCAAGGTTGCCAAGCTGTCCCAGGCTCAGGTTGAAGAAATCGCCACCACCAAGATGGCTGACCTCAACGCCAACGACTTGGCTGCCGCCTCGTTGATCATCGCCGGTACCGCCCGTTCCATGGGCATCACCGTCGAAGGCTAATTTTTAGCTTTTCGTAGTTCACTTCGGTGACTGCAACAAAGAATTTAATCTAAGGCGAGCAGGGAACACCCTGTCTGCCCGTGGCAGGACCGGGCGCGGTCCATATGACCACGACTGCATAAGGAGATAACGCAGATGGCAAAGCGCAGCAAAGCATACGTAGCCGCCGCGGCCAAGATCGAGGCTGACAAGTTCTACGATCCAACCGAGGCAATTGTCCTGGCTAAGGAAATCGCAGGCGAAAAGACTAACTCCACCGTTGAGGTAGCTTTCCGTTTGAGCGTTGACCCACGCAAGGCTGACCAGATGGTTCGCGGTACCGTGAACCTTCCACACGGCACCGGTAAGACCGCCCGCGTGGTTGTCTTCGCCAATGGCGACAAGGCCGAAGCTGCAATCGCAGCCGGCGCCGACTTCGTTGGCTCGGACGACCTGATCGAAAAGATCCAGGGCGGCTGGACCGACTTCGACTCGGCCGTAGCAACGCCAGACCTCATGGGTAAGGTTGGCCGCTTGGGTAAGATCTTGGGTCCTCGTAACCTGATGCCAAACCCTAAGACCGGCACCGTGACCATGGATGTCGCCAAGGCTGTTAATGACATCAAGGGTGGCAAGATCGACTTCCGCGTCGACAAGCACGCCAACCTTCACTTCATCATCGGCAAGGCTTCGTTCGAAGCCAAGCAGCTGACCGAGAACTACGCAGCAGCTCTGGAAGAAGTACTTCGCTTGAAGCCTTCCTCCTCGAAGGGTCGCTACATCTCGAAGGCAACCGTTTCGACCACCTTCGGTCCAGGCATCCCTGTTGATTCGAACGTAACTCGCATCGAGGCCTAAAGCCCGACGAGCGCTAAAACCGCGGGGCGGACCAGAGAGATCTGGTCCGCCCCGCGGTTTTTGTTTTCGCTCTCCATGGTTTCCTAGACAGGCTAATAAGTCGCCTGAAGGCCTAGTCAAAAGCTTGTTCAACGTCCGCGCTTGGCGAATTGCAAAGGTGGAGGCAGTCACGGAAACCGCTCACTATTTGTTCTGCTGTTTCGCAGCTAGACTGCCAGGGAAACCCGAGCTGACTAGATGGTATTCATCTGGTGATAGCTATTGGGTGCCAAATATGTGAATTCCCTGAACTGTCGCCGTTGTCTGCCTGTGATCTGTTCCGTAGTCGCAATGAGTAGTGATAAGCTTAAATGACCGACTTGATCGGCGGTTTCTACATGGGCCCCCAAGACCATGTAGAAGCTGGATACGGAAGTTTCCCCAAAACTTTCGTGTCGACAAGTAGCCTGTTGTCAGCGTCCCCCAAGTGCTGACCTCAGGCCTTGTCATTTTAACGGCCATTGAGTGATTCGAATCATGCCCGCCTTGGCGCCATTGGATTTGGAAGTTGCTGCCTTGGCCGTTTAGACTAGATGTACCGAAGACCGTCGGCCGAGTGCATGCTTGCATAAACTCCTAAGAGCTCGAAAGTGCGGCCAACGCAGGTTTCATAGATTTGTTTTGACTTGAATTAGTTGAAATGCCCTGTGCTCCTGCGCGGGGCCTTTTTTATGGGCTCCGCCGGTTATGAAACGGTACCGAACAAATCCCCGGAAGGAGTGTTATGGCAACGCCTACCAAGACTGTAGCGATTGAAGAAATCACTGCAGACTTCAAGGAATCAACTGCGGCTGTCTTGACTGAATACCGTGGGCTTACCGTTGCACAGCTCAAGGAACTTCGCCGCTCACTTGGTCAGGAGACCAAGTACGCAGTTGTGAAGAACACCTTGACCGCTATCGCAGCGAAGGAAGTTGGCATCGATGCATTCGATGGTCAGCTTTCCGGTCCGACTGCAATCGCCTTCATTAAGGGTGACGCAGTTGCTGCCGCAAAGAGCCTCACGGAATTTGCCAAGGCTAACGAGAAGCTTGTCGTCAAGTCCGGCTTCTTCGAGGGCAAGGCCCTTGATAAGGCTGGCATCGCTGCTTTGGCAGCTTTGGAATCCCGCGAAACTCAGCTCACTCGCGTTGCTGCAGTACTGCAGGCTCCGGCCGCCGCAGCTGTACGCGTGGTGGACGCTTTGCGTCTGAAGCTAGAAGAGGACGGCGGCGCTGCTGCCGAGGAAGCTCCGGCAGAAGCCTAAGCTTTCGCGACTCTCTCGCATCGTAAACCCAATTCATAGGCCCCAGGGCCAAAATCGAAAGGACGCCGACCATGGCGAAGCTCAGCACTGAAGAGCTGCTTTCAGCATTCAAGGAAATGACCATCATCGAGCTCTCCGAGTTCGTGAAGGAATTCGAGGAGACCTTCGAGGTTTCCGCAGCTGCTGTTGCAGTTGCAGGCCCAGCAGCCGGTGGCGAAGCCGCAGCTGAAGAGCAGACCGAATTCGACGTTATCCTCGAGTCGGCTGGCGACAAGAAGATCGCAGTCATCAAGGAAGTTCGTGCATTGACTTCCCTCGGCCTGAAGGAAGCCAAGGAGCTCGTTGACGCTGCTCCAAAGGCTGTTCTTGAAGGTGCCGCAAAGGACGCTGCTGAGAAGGCAAAGGAAGCTCTCGAAGCTGCCGGCGCAACCGTCTCGGTTAAGTAGTAAGTTCAGCGGTCACTCGCAACTTATTACCAAAGGGTTCATGGACTTCGTGTCCATGGGCCCTTTGGTCGTTAACGTGAAAAAATCTCGTATCACAACTTTATAAGTTTATAACGTTTCTATTAACAGGGTTTATTCAAGTTCATTGTTTACAGTGAATAGGTGTCGAAAACCGAAACGCAAGAATCCAAGAAGACGGGTGCACGGCTAGGCTTACTAGACGCGCTGCGCATTAGTGCTGCCTTGATCGTTGTGCTCTACCACTACACAACCTGGGGGCATAGCCACTGGGGTGTCAAAGCGCCAGAAGCTTGGCCTGTCTTATCAGAGTTCACTCGGTATGGCTCGATCGGCGTACAGCTTTTCTTCCTGATCTCCGGATTCGTGATCCTGATGTCTGTCCAGGGGAAAAACATCATCCACTTCATCGGATCGAGACTTGGCCGGCTATATCCGGCCTACTGGTTGGCCGTCATTGCGGCGGCGATTCTGACCTTCAAAATCTGGCCGGCTGAGAAGGACGGACGAAGTAGCGGGGATATCGTTCCAAACCTCACTATGGTCCAGCAGGGGATGGGCGTTCGGGATCTGGACGGCGTCTACTGGACGCTGTGGGTAGAATTCCGTTTCTACGTCCTGCTCGGATTGCTCCTGGTATTCGGACTGGTGAAGACCAAAAACATCATGTGGCTGGCGTTCATCTGGCCGGCTCTGGGAATCCTTTTGCATGTGGCCGAGATGCCCAAGCTGCAAGAGTGGTTTGCCGGTCAGTACGCGGCACAGTTTGCCGCGGGCATGGTCTTGTTCCTGATCTATCAGAACGGGCATACCCTCGGACGCTGGGCCTTAGTAGCATTCAACGCGGTAGTGTCCGCCTATTTCACTGGCCTCAAGGGAAGCTTTGACAGCGACTATCTTTCCGGCCTGACCGTGCCTGCATGGCATTTCTCGGTATTGGCAGTGCTGTGTATCGCGTTGCTGGCGCTCTGCGTGCTCACACCATTGAGGTATGTTCAGGCTCGTTGGCTAGTCGTGGCAGGCTCACTGACCTACCCGCTGTACCTGTTCCACCAGCTCTGGGGCTGGTGGATCATTCACTCGCTGAGCGCCAGCTTGAACAAATATGTGCTCCTGGCGTTGACCATAAGCATCATGCTGATCGTGGCCTACCTCGTGGCTCGCTTCGTGGAGAAGCCAGTCGGGCTTTGGCTGCGAAACGAATCAATTAAGTCGCTCACCGCGCTCAATGGGTGGGCCAAGAAGCTTCCGAAACCAGCGGCAATATCTCCTACTCGGGAACGGAAATATCAGCAATCGTGGCATCAAATCCGGTAACCAAGTCGCGCGGATGTACCAGCAAGCCGTGCTCCGGTTCGCCGCAGCCCAGGGCGATGACTTCCGGGACAGGTTCTTGGAAGACACTGGAATCAATGTAGAGCGGCAAGACCGTGTGCGAACCAAACGGAGTGATGGTGCCGTGCACATAACGGGTGACGTCATAAGCTATATCCGCCTCTGGCAGGGAAAGCTTGTTGACTCCAACCTCGGCTCGCAGCTTAGGCCAGCTCAATTTGCGACCACCTGGGATCAGCGCAAATAGATACGTGTCGTCGGAACGCTTGATGACTAGCGTTTTGAGTAGATGCGCGGGAATGACGCCCAGCAATTTAGCGGCTTCTTCGAGCGAGGAAGCGGCTTCACGCGGCACTATTTCGATCGAAATATCCCGGCGTGAAGCATCGAGGCTGACACGGGTGAGAGCTTCATTGACTTTTGACTGATGCATGTTCTTCACTCCTGGTTGTTCATTGCTGTTCTCTGGCGGGTTGGAGTTCGAGCCGTAGCCGCGGCGTTCAGTGCCAGAATCTGGTCGTGTAACCCAACTGCTTTCTCCTCGAAGAGCTTTAGCCTTTCCCCGAGGCTAACTCATATTCATCACGATTTGGAGACATGGGGCGCATAAACGATCGGTACTAGCCAAAACAGCGAGCGGCGGGTGTCCCGCTGCTCGCTGTTTTGGACTCGTGATTATGTCGATTAGCTATGTACGTCCTGCGTCTCCAATGGATCGCTCTGCTGTTGGTCACCGTCATATTCATCGGTGCCGCCGGCCGGTACGGCTTTGCCTCGCACGAAGAACCAATAGCAAATTGCCAAGAGGGCTATCCAGGCGACGCCTGTGAGCAAGGCGCTGCGTGTCTGCGGAACGATGCCAATCATGATGATCACGAAGACCATGAACGCTACGGCAATGTAGCTTCCCAATGGCCACAGCGGTACCGGGAAAGCCGACGGCGCAAGATTGTCCCGCATGATCTTGCGCTTCATCGCGATATGCGAAATCAGGATCATTAGCCAAACCACGACCGTCGCAAAGGTTGCTAGGGCTGCAATCAAGAAGAAAATCTGGTCCTTGA
This sequence comes from Glutamicibacter sp. AOP12-B1-11, assembly GCF_052379245.1. Lineage (NCBI taxonomy): Bacteria > Bacillati > Actinomycetota > Actinomycetes > Micrococcales > Micrococcaceae > Glutamicibacter > Glutamicibacter sp. AOP12-B1-11. Next base: position 119,327 of record NZ_JBQSYL010000003.1, read on the forward strand.
ACCAAATGTTGAGCAGCACGCCGATCAGCAATGCACCGATCATTGACATCGACGTCACCCAGGGGACCCCGTTGGCGGTGGTCTTGGTAAATACTTGCGGTGCCTGTCCAAGCCGTGCCATCCCGTGGATCATGCGACCGGCACCGAATATATCTGCGTTAATTGCCGACAAGGCCGCGGTAATCACAATGAAATTCAAAACGTGAGCCGCTGAGGAGAGCCCGATGCTTGAGAAAATCGAGACGAAGGGGCTTTCCTCGCCATTGATCGTGTTCCAAGGCTGGATGCTCATAATGACGCCCAGGGTCAGTACGTAAAACAGCAGAATACGTACGGGCACCGAATTGACCGCCTGCGGGATGACCTTTCGAGGATTCTGCGCTTCTCCGGCAGTAATGCCAATAACCTCGGTGCCACCGAATGCGAACATCACAATGGTGAAGGACATCAGTACGCCCCAGATGCCCTGGGGCATGAATCCGTCGTGTGCGAAGAGATTTGAGATCCCGGCGGCGCCTTCGCTTTGATTGCCAAGACCGAAGAGGATGACCAAGATTCCGCCGGCGATCATCGCGATGATCGCAACCACCTTGATCAGCGAAAACCAGAATTCCAGCTCGCCAAAAACCTTGACCGACAGCAGATTCACCGCTGCAATGAAGAAGACGACTGCGAGGATCCAAATCCAGCGTTCAACGTTGGGGAACCAGAAGCCCATATACACGCCAAAGGCTGTCACATCCGCTAAGGCAACGACGAACATTTCGAAGGTGTAGGTCCATCCGGTGGCGAAGCCGGCAAAGCGTCCGACATACGTAGATGCGTAGCTGCCGAAGGACCCCGAGACCGGATTGCGAACCGCCATCTCGCCCAGCGCCCGCATGACCATGAAGACCACGGCGCCACCGACAAGATAAGCGAGCAGTACTGCAGGTCCAGCCATTTGTATGGCGCCTGCCGAGCCGTAAAACAGTCCCGTTCCAATTGCTGATCCTAGGGCAATGAATCGTATATGCCGAGTGCTCAAGCCTCGTTTGAGGCTCTGGGCTGGTTGACTGGTTCTCACTGCTCTCCTTGGAAAACTAGGGGATTCGAGCGGGAGCTGGAATATCGAATTCCTCGGCGTCCCCGTCGAGCTACCTGTCTATGTAATCGTGATCACAGGGCCGGTAGTAGGGACTTTTTTGATCAGCAGTCCGGAATTTCAGACGACACCAGGTTAAGCGTTTGTCGTTGCTGAAAGAGTGCGCCAGACCGGAATCGTGACGCAAGCCGATATCGAGAACGCAGCCTCAATGAGTGCGGAAGGGCAGGGGAGCGGTCCCCGGATGCTTATAGAAGTGGCTCGAAGGTGAGCCGCATGGGCCGTAGGAGTGGCCAAACCAGAAGCCGGAACGCCTACTGTGAGTAACAACACAGAAAAATGCAACGGTACCCATGGGGAAGCGAGCGTGTTCTGCGTGGTCGTGCTTCGAAGCCCCGGAACAGATGATTATTTGCCAGTTCACGTGGGAAAATGCTGAGGCGTTGGGCGAACTGGGTTTGGCCGCGGTCGCCGCCGGGAGAGGGGTGCGCTTGCGAATTCCGGGAAATTTCCGGCGACCGAAAAAGGCGGCAAGAAACTATAGCACGAATCTCTCCGGCGGATATCGACAAGCTTAAAATACTCCGGTAGAGTAGAAATTTGCGCCATACCTGTTTGCGCGCGGCCTTCATATAGCGGTGGGTTCGCGTCGTCACAAGAGGGCTTGTCCTATGACAGGCACCTTAGCACGGTTGGCGTTCGGAAACCTGACGGTCTTTGGAAGGATCCATCTTGGTCGCCTCGAGCAACCCTAACAACCAAACCGCTAGTTCGGCTCGCGATGCTGCATACGCTGGCCGACTTTCTTTTGCAAAGATTCACGAACCCCTTGAAGTGCCTAACCTGCTGGCATTGCAGACTGAGAGCTTTGACCGCCTCATCGGCAATGAACTCTGGAAGGCTCGCCTAGCCAAGGCCGAAGCCGCTGGTGACACCAGCGTGCCGGACACCTCGGGCTTGGCTGAAATCTTCGAGGAGATTTCCCCGATCGAAGACTTCCAGGACACCATGTCCTTGAGCTTCTCCGATCCGGAATTCGCTGATCCAAAGTACTCCATCGCTGAGTGCAAGGATCGCGACGCCACTTACGCGGCACCGCTGTATGTCAAGGCCGAGTTCATGAACAATGAAACTGGCGAAATCAAGCAGCAGACCGTCTTCATGGGCGATTTCCCACTGATGTCCGACAAGGGCACCTTCGTCATCAACGGCACCGAGCGTGTTGTTGTGTCGCAGCTGGTCCGTTCCCCTGGCGCGTACTTCGAGTCCGCTCCGGACAAGACCAGTGACAAGACCATCTACTCCTCGCGAATCATTCCTTCGCGCGGCGCCTGGTTCGAACTAGAAATCGACAAGCGCGACCAGATCGGTGTGCGCCTGGACCGCAAACGCAAGCAGTCGGTCACCGTGTTGCTCAAGGCCCTTGGCTGGAGCGAAGAGAAGATCCTGTCAGAGTTCGGTCAGTACGACTCGATGCGTGCCACCTTGGAAAAGGACAACATCAAGGACCAGAACGAAGCATTGCTGGATATCTACCGCAAGCTGCGTCCGGGCGAGCCGCCAACGGTTGATGCCGCACAGGGTCTGCTGCGCAACATGTACTTCGAGCCAAAGCGCTACGACCTGGCCAAGGTCGGTCGTTACAAGATCAACCGCAAGCTGGGTGTCGAGACTCCGGTTGACGCCGAGAGCCCTGCCGTGCTGTCGGTGGACGACATCGTCGCCATGATCCGTTACCTCGTTGCGTTGCACGCAGGCGAGAAGACCATCTCCGGCACCCGCAAGGGCGAGATCGTCGACGTATCGGTTAACGTGGACGACATCGACCACTTCGGCAACCGTCGTATCCGCGCCGTGGGCGAGCTGATCGAGAACCAGATCCGCACCGGTCTTTCGCGTATGGAGCGTGTTGTGCGCGAGCGCATGACCACCCAGGACGTCGAGGCGATCACCCCGCAGACGCTGATCAACATCCGCCCCGTGGTAGCTGCCATCAAGGAGTTCTTCGGTACTTCGCAGCTCTCGCAGTTCATGGACCAGAACAACCCGCTGGCCGGCCTGACCCACAAGCGCCGCCTGTCGGCTCTGGGCCCAGGCGGTCTGTCCCGTGACCGCGCAGGCATGGAAGTTCGAGACGTTCACCCGTCCCACTACGGACGTATGTGCCCAATTGAAACTCCCGAAGGCCCGAACATTGGCCTGATCGGTTCGTTGGCTACCTACGGCCGGATCAACTCCTTCGGCTTCATCGAAACCCCTTACCGCAAGGTGAAGAACGGCGTTGTTTCCAACGAGGTCGAGTACCTGACCGCAGATGACGAGCTGCAGCACTTCATCGCACAGGCCAACGCTCCGCTGGGCGAAGATGGCCGCTTCGAAGAAGACGCCGTCTTGGTCCGTGAAAAGGGCGGTGGCGGCGAGCCCGTCATCGTTGAGCCGAGCGAAGTGACCTTCATGGACGTTTCGCCACGCCAGATGGTGTCGGTTGCCACCGCACTGATTCCGTTCCTCGAGCACGATGACGCGAACCGCGCACTGATGGGCGCCAACATGCAGCGCCAGGCTGTGCCGCTGTTGGCCTCCGAGTCGCCACTGGTTGGTACCGGCATGGAGAAGTACGCCGCTATCGACGCCGGCGATTCCGTGGTCGCCCTGAAGCCAGGTGTTGTCACCGAGGTTTCCGCAGACCTGGTTGTTGTCATGAACGATGACGGCACCGAGTCGATGTACCCGATCATGAAGTTCGCACGCTCGAACCAGGGCAACGCGTACAACCAGCGCGTGCTGGTCACCGAGGGCGATCGCCTGGAATTCCAGTCGATCATCGCCGACGGTCCTTCGACCGACAAGGGCGAGCTTTCCCTGGGTAAGAACCTGCTCGTGGCATTCATGTCATGGGAAGGGCACAACTTCGAGGATGCGATCATCCTTTCGCAGCGCATGATCTTCGAGGACGTGCTCACCTCGATTCACATCGAAGAGCACGAAGTCGATGCCCGCGACACCAAGCTTGGTGCCGAGGAAATCACCCGCGATATCCCGAACGTGTCCGAGGACATCCTCTCCCAGCTTGATGACCGCGGCATCGTGTACATCGGCGCCGAGGTTGAAGCAGGCGACGTCCTGGTAGGCCGTGTCACTCCTAAGGGCGAGACCGAGCTGACCCCGGAAGAGCGCCTGCTGCGCGCGATCTTCGGTGAGAAGTCCCGCGAAGTGCGCGATACCTCGCTGAAGGTGCCGCACGGCGAGTCCGGTACCGTCATCGGCGTGCGCATCTTCGATCGCGACAACGATGATGACCTGTCCCCAGGCGTGAACCAGCTGGTCCGCGTGTACGTGGCACAGAAGCGCAAGATCACCAACGGTGACAAGCTTGCCGGCCGTCACGGCAACAAGGGCGTTATCTCCAAGATTCTGCCACTTGAGGATATGCCTTTCCTCGAGGACGGAACCGCGGTTGACGTCGTGTTGAACCCACTGGGTGTGCCAGGTCGTATGAACGTCGGCCAGGTTATGGAAATCCACCTGGGTTGGGCTGCCAAGCAGGGCTGGAATATCGAGAACGAGCCGGCTTGGGTGCGAAACCTGCCTAACCTGCCTCGCCAGTCCGGTCCGACCACCGTGTCCACCCCGGTCTTCGACGGTGCCTCGGAAGAGGAAATCCGCGGAATCCTGGATTCGACGAACGTCACTCGTGACGGCGACCGTCTGATCGGCAACACCGGTAAGACCCGCCTGTTCGACGGTCGTTCCGGCGAGCCATTCCCGGATCCGGTATCCGTTGGCTACATGTACATCTTGAAGCTTCACCACCTGGTGGACGACAAGATCCACGCACGTTCCACCGGTCCATACTCCATGATTACCCAGCAGCCACTTGGTGGTAAGGCCCAGTTCGGTGGCCAGCGCTTCGGTGAGATGGAAGTTTGGGCCCTGGAAGCTTACGGCGCCGCTTACACCCTGCAGGAACTTCTGACCATCAAGTCGGATGATATCCACGGTCGTGTGAAGGTCTACGAAGCCATCGTCAAGGGCGAGAACGTTCCGGAGCCAGGTGTTCCAGAGTCGTTCAAGGTGCTCATCAAGGAAATGCAGTCGTTGTGCTTGAACGTTGAGGTACTTGGTACCGACGGCAACACTATCGAAATGCGTGAATCGGACGAGGAATCGTTCCGTGCAGCGGAAGAGCTGGGCATCGACCTTTCCCGGTCGGAGCCAAACTCCGTAGAGGAGGTCTAGGTTCCACCGCTGCCTTGAGCGGCCCGCGGGCCCAGCGAGCGTAGCGGCTCACCAAGACTTACTTATTCGTATCGACTTCAGACACCAAAGAAGAGAGAAAAGGACCCTATGTCCAGCGATTCCTCATTCGGCCTCATGCGCATTGGCCTTGCTACCGCAGAAGAAATTCGCGGTTGGAGCTACGGCGAAGTCAAGAAGCCGGAAACCATTAACTACCGCACCCTGAAGCCAGAGAAGGACGGACTTTTCTGCGAAAAGATCTTCGGCCCTTCCCGGGACTGGGAATGCTACTGCGGTAAGTACAAGCGCGTACGTTTCAAGGGCATCATCTGTGAGCGTTGTGGCGTCGAGGTGACCCGCGCTAACGTTCGTCGTGAGCGCATGGGACACATCGAGCTTGCCGCTCCAGTGACCCACATCTGGTACTTCAAGGGCGTTCCATCGCGTTTGGGCTACCTGCTGGATCTGGCTCCGAAGGACCTCGAAAAGGTCATTTACTTCGCTGCCTACATGATCACCAGCGTCAACGAAGAGCGTCGCCACGCCGAATTGCCTAACCTGCAGGCCCAGCATGATCTGGAACTGCGCAACCTGGCAAACAACGCGGAAGCCGACAAGAAGGCCATTGCCGCCGAGCTCGAAACCGAGCTTGAGCGCATGGAGGCCGACGGTGCCAAGGGCGCCGAGCTGAACAAGGCTCGCACCCTGGCAGAGAAGACCGTGCTGCAGATCGACAAGCGCGCGAAGCTCGAAGCAGAGCGCCTGCGTGCGGTCTGGGAACGCTTCAAGGGCCTGAAGGTCGCTGACCTTGAGGGCGATGAAGGCCTGTACCGCACCATGCGTGAGAAGTACGGACTGTTCTTCGAAGGCTCCATGGGTGCAGAATCGATCCAGAAGCGCCTGCAGAACTTCGACCTTGCCGGCGAAGCCGAACTGCTCAAGAAGATCATCGACGAGGGCAAGGGCCAGAAGAAGGCCCGCGCACTGAAGCGCCTGAAGGTGGTTAACGCCTTCCTGGTCAACCAGAACTCGCCAGAGGGCATGGTGCTGGATTCCGTTCCGGTGATCCCGCCAGAGCTGCGTCCGATGGTTCAGCTCGACGGTGGCCGTTTCGCCACCTCGGACCTGAACGACCTGTACCGCCGCGTGATCAACCGCAACAACCGCCTGAAGCGCCTGCTGGATCTCGGTGCTCCCGAGATCATCGTGAACAACGAAAAGCGCATGCTCCAGGAAGCTGTTGACTCGCTGTTCGACAACGGTCGTCGTGGCCGTCCGGTCACCGGACCGGGTAACCGCCCGCTGAAGTCCCTGAGCGACATGCTCAAGGGCAAGCAGGGTCGTTTCCGTCAGAACCTGCTCGGCAAGCGTGTTGACTACTCGGGCCGTTCGGTCATCGTGGTTGGTCCGCAGCTGAAGCTGCACCAGTGTGGTCTGCCTAAGCAGATGGCCCTGGAGCTCTTCAAGCCGTTCGTGATGAAGCGCCTGGTTGACCTCAACCACGCACAGAACATCAAGAGCGCCAAGCGCATGGTTGAGCGTTACCGCCCACAGGTTTGGGATGTTCTCGAAGAGATCATCACCGAGCACCCGGTACTGCTGAACCGTGCACCTACCCTGCACCGTTTGGGCATCCAGGCGTTCGAACCTCAGCTGGTCGAGGGCAAGGCATTGCAGCTGCACCCGCTGGTTTGTGCTGCCTTCAACGCCGACTTCGACGGTGACCAGATGGCAGTTCACCTGCCGCTGAGCCCAGAAGCCCAGGCCGAAGCGCGCATCCTGATGTTGTCCTCGCACAACATCTTGAAGCCTTCGGACGGCCGCCCGGTGGCACTTCCTTCGCAGGATATGATCATCGGTCTGCACCACCTGACCACCAAGCGCGCTACCGAAGCCGGTGCCGGACGCACCTTCACCTCGGTTGCCGAAGCCATTATGGCAATGGACCTGCGTGAGCTGCACCTGAACGCACCGGTCAAGATTCGCGTACCGAACTTCGTTCCTTCCGAGGAGCAGCCAGCTCCGGAAGGCTGGGAGCCAGGCACCGATGCGCTCTTGGAGACCTCGCTGGGCCAGGTGTTGTTCAACGACACCCTGCCAGCGGACTACCCATGGGTTGCACACGTGACCGGCAAGGATGCGCTTTCGGAGATCGTCAACGATCTGGCCGAGCGCTACCCGAAGATCACCGCCGCCGAAACCCTGGACAACCTGAAGGATGCCGGTTTCTACTGGGCAACCCGCTCGGGCGTCACCGTGGCAATCTCGGATATTACCTCGAATATGGACAAGGCAGCCATCCTTGCTCCTTACGAGGTTCGTGCCGCGAAGGTTCAGGCTTCGTTCGATAAGGGCTTGATTGCCGATACCGAACGCCGCCAGGACCTGATCGACATCTGGACCAAGGCTACCGATGAGGTTGCCGAGGCGATGAAGAACGGCATGGAAGAGCTGAACACCATTAACCGCATGGTGACTTCCAAGGCTCGTGGTAACTACCTGCAACTGCGGCAGATCGCCGGTATTCGTGGTCTGGTGTCCAACCCTAAGGGTGAAATTATTCCTCGCCCGATCAAGTCCTCGTACCGCGAAGGCCTGTCGGTTCTGGAGTACTTCATCGCGACCCACGGTGCCCGTAAGGGTCTGGCCGATACCGCGTTGAAGACCGCTAACTCGGGTTACCTGACCCGTCGTCTGGTGGACGTTTCACAGGACGTTATCGTGCGCGAAGAAGACTGTGGCACCCGCCGCGGCCTGACCGTGCCGATCGCCAACAACTCCGTTGGTGTGCGCATGATGCACGAAACCGTCGAGAACTCGGCTTACACCCGCACCCTGGCCACCGAGGCCAAGGACGCGGACGGCAACGTGCTGGCAGCAGCCGGCGCCGATGTGGGCGACGTGCTCATCGACCAGCTGTACGCAGCCGGCGTCGATGAGATCCGTGTCCGCTCCGTGCTGACCTGTGATTCGGCCGTGGGAACCTGTGCTCTGTGCTACGGTCGCTCGCTGGCCAGCGGCAAGACCGTGGACATCGGCGAGGCCGTGGGCATTATCGCCGCACAGTCCATCGGTGAGCCTGGTACCCAGCTGACCATGCGTACCTTCCACACCGGTGGTGTCGCATCGGCTGACGATATTACCCAGGGTCTGCCTCGTATCCAGGAACTGTTCGAAGCCCGTACCCCTAAGGGTGTGGCTCCGATGTCCGAGGTCACCGGTCGCGTGTCGATCGAGGACGACGAGAAGCAGCTGCGCGTTGTCGTCACTCCAGACAACGGCGACGAGAAGCAGGCCTACCCGGTTCTGCGTCGTGCTCGCCTGTTGGTTGAAGAGGGCGAAAGCATCGTCGCCGGTACTCAGCTCACCAGCGGTACCTTGGATCCGAAGCAGGTTCTTCGAGTCCTCGGCCCACGTGAAGCTCAGAAGTTCTTGGTCCGTGAGGTCCAGGACGTGTACCAGTCCCAGGGTGTAGGCATCCACGATAAGCACGTGGAAGTCATCGTCCGCCAGATGCTGCGTCGCGTCACCGTCATCGAATCCGGCGAAACCGACTTGCTTCCGGGCGAGCTGGCCGACCGTTCGCGCTTCACCGCTGCGAACAAGAAGGCAGTCACCGAGGGCAAGCGCCCGGCCGCCGGTCGTGACGAGATGATGGGTATTACCAAGGCATCGCTTGCCACCGATTCATGGCTGTCGGCTGCTTCCTTCCAGGAAACCACCCGCGTCCTGACTCAGGCTGCGATGGAAGGCAAGTCGGATCCATTGCTGGGTCTGAAGGAGAACGTGATCATCGGTAAGTTGATCCCGGCCGGTACCGGCTTGGATCGCTACACCCAGATCAATGTCGAGCCAACCGACGAAGCAAAGGCAACTTTGTTCACCGGTTCTTCGGCCTTCTCTTCGGGCCTGTACGACGATGCGCTGGAGGGCAACCTTTCGCCAGAGTTCCAGGCCATCTCGATGGACGACTACGACCACGGTTCGGACTTCCGCTAAACACGGATTCTTAACTAGTTAGTCAAAACGCCCGCCGGTACCTCGTGTGCCGGCGGGCGTTCCATTTAAGCGCAGACCAATTAGTGGATAGATCAGTGGGGGAATAGTCCACTAAAGATGATTTGCCGCAAACGACGCTGCTAGATTCACCCCGTGGTCACCTGCGGTATTGCCGCCGTTCAGCTTGGCTCGATAGGATCAGTGCATTGGTGAGATAGCTTACGGAAACTAGAGCGATGGCGGTTTAATGCTAGACTGAGATCAATTGTTTTAGGTGTGGCAAAATGGACTCGGTCCGGGTTGCGGGCAGGTTGCGCAACAAATGCCACACTTTCGCACGCCTAGGGACTTTCCGTTCCTGTTGGCCGCAAAGCAAGCAGCTAGCTCCACAACTTCGCAGATTCTGTTCGGTTGTGGTGCCGACAAACTTAGACAATGGAAGGACACGAAAGTGCCTACTATTCAGCAGCTGGTCCGTAAGGGCCGCTCGCCTAAGGTCGTCAAGACCAAGGCTCCTGCCCTCAAAGGCAACCCAATGCGTCGTGGCGTATGCACCCGTGTGTACACCACCACCCCGAAGAAGCCAAACTCGGCTCTGCGTAAGGTCGCACGTGTGCGCCTTGCCGGTGGCATCGAAGTTACCGCTTACATTCCAGGTGTCGGACACAACCTGCAGGAACACTCCATCGTGCTCGTTCGCGGTGGTCGTGTAAAGGACCTCCCAGGTGTTCGTTACAAGATTGTACGTGGTGCTCTTGATACTCAGGGTGTTAAGGGTCGTAAGCAGGCTCGTTCCAGCTACGGCGCGAAGAAGGATGGTAAGTAATGCCTCGTAAGGGTCCGGCGCCAAAGCGCCCACTAGTTTCTGATCCGGTCTTCGAATCCCCATTGGTCACTCAGCTGATCAACAAGGTTCTCGTTGACGGCAAGAAGTCCACTGCAGAGCGCATTGTTTACGGTGCACTCGAAGGTGCAGCCGCAAAGTCCGGCACCGACGCTGTGACGACTCTCAAGAAGGCCATGGATAACATCCGCCCGGCCCTCGAGGTTCGTTCACGCCGTGTTGGTGGCGCAACTTACCAGGTTCCCGTCGAGGTCAAGCCAGGCCGCGCAACCGCACTTGCACTGCGCTGGTTGGTTGGCTACTCGAAGGCTCGCCGCGAGAAGACCATGATCGAGCGTTTGATGAACGAGATCTTGGATGCATCGAACGGTCTGGGTGCCGCTGTGAAGCGTCGCGAAGACACTCACAAGATGGCCGAGTCCAACAAGGCCTTCGCCCATTACCGCTGGTAAGAACCGCTTGGAATTGCTGGGTGTCAAAAGGCACCCAGCCAATCCTAGCCTCACCTTTTAGGGAGACAACGTGGCACAGGACGTGCTTACTGACCTGAATAAGGTCCGAAATATCGGCATCATGGCACACATCGATGCTGGTAAGACCACTACTACTGAGCGCATCCTGTTCTACACGGGTGTGAATCACAAGCTCGGTGAGACCCACGACGGTGCGTCGACCACCGACTGGATGGAGCAGGAAAAGGAACGCGGTATCACCATTACCTCCGCGGCCGTGACTTGCTTCTGGAACAACAACCAGATCAACATCATCGACACCCCTGGCCACGTTGACTTCACCGTTGAGGTGGAGCGCTCGCTGCGCGTGCTCGATGGCGCCGTTGCCGTGTTCGATGGCAAGGAAGGCGTTGAGCCTCAGTCTGAGACCGTTTGGCGCCAGGCTGACAAGTACAACGTTCCGCGTATCTGCTTCGTCAACAAGATGGACAAGCTGGGTGCTGACTTCTACTTCACCGTAGATACCATCGTCAAGCGCTTGGGTGCCAAGCCATTGGTGATGCAGCTGCCTATCGGTTCCGAGCACGAATTCACCGGTGTGGTCGACTTGATGACCATGAAGGCATTCGTCTGGGAAGGTGACTCCAAGGGTGACGTCACCATGGGTGCCGCCTACGAGACTCGCGAAATTCCTGCAGATATGCAGGAAAAGGCCAACGAGTACCGCGCCAAGCTGGTTGAGGATGTCGCCGAGGGCTCTGACGAGCTCATGGAGAAGTTCCTCGAAGGCGAAGAGATCAGCAATGACGAGCTCAAGGCCGGCATTCGCAAGATGGTCATCAACTCGGAGATCTACCCGGTCTTCTGTGGTTCGGCCTTCAAGAACCGCGGCGTGCAGCCAATGCTCGACGCAGTGATCGACTTCCTGCCAAACCCACTTGACGTGGGCGCCATGGTGGGTCACGATCCAAAGGACGAAGAGGTCGAGCTGACTCGCGAGCCTTCCGAGGATGCACCATTCTCGGCACTGGCTTTCAAGATCGCCGCGCACCCATTCTTCGGCCAGCTGAACTTCATCCGCGTCTACTCGGGCAAGGCATCATCTGGTACCCAGTTGCTGAACTCGACGAAGCAGAAGAAGGAACGCGTTGGCAAGCTCTTCCAGATGCACTCCAACAAGGAGAATCCGGTTGAAGAGATCCACGCAGGTCACATCTACGCCGTGATCGGCCTGAAGGATACCACCACCGGTGATACCCTTTGCGATCCAGCGAACCCGATCGTGCTTGAGTCGATGTCGTTCCCAGCACCAGTGATCTTCGTGGCCATCGAGCCTAAGACCAAGGGTGACCAGGAAAAGCTGTCGACCGCTATCCAGAAGCTGTCTGCGGAAGATCCAACCTTCACCGTTTCGTTGAACGACGACACCGGCCAGACCGAAATCGGCGGCATGGGCGAGCTTCACCTGGATATCCTGGTGGACCGCATGAAGCGCGAATTCCGCGTGGAAGCCAACGTGGGTAAGCCACAGGTCGCATACCGCGAAACCATCAAGAAGGCTGTGGAGAAGGTTGACTTCACCCACAAGAAGCAGACCGGTGGTTCGGGCCAGTTCGCAAAGGTCCAGGTATCGTTCGAACCTCTAGAGGTTGTCGACGGAGTTACCTACGAGTTCAAGAACGCCGTCACCGGTGGTCGTATCCCTCGTGAGTACATCCCATCCATCGACGCCGGTATCCAGGACGCCATGCAGTACGGCATCCTTGCTGGTTACCAGATGGTCGGCGTGAAGGCTACCGTCATCGACGGTGCTTACCACGACGTTGACTCCTCGGAAATGGCGTTCAAGATCGCTGGCTCACAGGTATTCAAGGAAGGCGCACGCCGCGCTAACCCAATCTTGCTTGAACCACTGATGAGCGTCGAAGTTCGTACCCCGGAAGAGTACATGGGCGACGTTATCGGCGACCTGAACTCCCGCCGTGGCTCGATCACCGAGATGTCCGATGCAGCTGGCGTGAAGGTTATCAATGCCCACGTGCCACTGTCGGAGATGTTCGGTTACATTGGTGATCTGCGGTCCAAGACCCAGGGTCGTGCAGTGTACTCGATGACCTTCCACAGCTACTCTGAGGTCCCGAAGGCAGTTGCCGAAGAGATCATCCAGAAGGCCCGCGGCGAGTAATCGTCCAGGAAGCAAACTTGGCCGTGACCCCGCCAGTGTGGGGGAGTGGCCGATCGCGAAGCCGGCTTTATTGCCAATGAAGCCGGCCTCGCAAACGGCCAACGAGGGATTTGCATCACATGCAGGACCCGCGCAGGACCGAAATTTTCGTAAATATCCAAGCCCCCAGTAGACTGATTCCAGTTCGTTTGCGAATCGCGCAAACGAAAGTAAGTCTTCTGTAAAACGTTTCTAGGAGGAACCTGTGGCAAAGGCAAAGTTCGAGCGGACCAAGCCGCACGTCAACATCGGCACCATTGGTCACGTTGACCACGGTAAGACCACGTTGACCGCCGCCATCTCCAAGGTACTTGCTGAAAAGTACCCTGATCTCAACGAGCAGCGCGACTTCGCGTCGGTTGACTCGGCGCCAGAAGAGCGCCAGCGCGGTATTACCATCAATATCTCGCACGTTGAGTACCAGACCGAGACCCGTCACTACGCACACGTTGACGCTCCAGGCCACGCTGACTATGTCAAGAACATGATCACCGGTGCGGCTCAGATGGACGGCGCAATCCTCGTGGTTGCTGCTACCGACGGCCCGATGGCTCAGACCCGCGAGCACGTTCTGCTGGCCCGCCAGGTTGGCGTGCCAACCCTGATGGTTGCACTGAACAAGTCCGACATGGTTGAGGACGAGGAGCTCCTTGAGCTCGTCGAAATGGAAGTTCGCGAACTTCTCTCCTCGCAGGGCTTCGATGGCGACGATGCACCAGTTATCCGCGTTTCGGGCCTGAAGGCTCTGGAAGGCGATGCTGAGTGGACCAAGTCCATCGAGGAACTGATGGATGCTGTCGATACCTACATCCCGAACCCAGTTCGTGATCGCGATCGTCCATTCCTGATGCCAATCGAAGACGTCTTCACCATCACCGGTCGCGGTACCGTTGTGACCGGTCGCGCCGAGCGTGGCACCCTGAAGATCAACTCGGAGGTCGAAGTTGTCGGCATCCGTCCGATCCAGAAGACCACCGTTACCGGTATCGAGATGTTCCACAAGCAGCTCGACGAAGCATGGGCCGGCGAGAACTGTGGCCTGCTGCTTCGCGGTCTGAAGCGCGACGATGTCGAGCGTGGCCAGGTTATCGTAGCCCCAGGCTCGATCACCCCACACACCGGCTTCGATGCCAACGTCTACATCCTGTCGAAGGACGAAGGCGGACGTCACAACCCGTTCTACTCGAACTACCGTCCGCAGTTCTACTTCCGCACCACCGACGTGACCGGCGTCATCACCCTCCCAGAGGGCACCGAGATGGTCATGCCAGGCGACAACACCGAAATGTCGGTTGAGCTGATTCAGCCAATCGCCATGGAAGATGGCCTCGGCTTCGCTATCCGTGAAGGCGGCCGCACCGTTGGTTCGGGCAAGGTCACCAAGATCACCAAGTAGTTCGCTGCTTAACTGATCTAGGCCTACTGGTCTGACAAAAAAGATCTCCACCACTTCTTCGGAAGGGGTGGAGATCTTTTTGCTTAACATCCGTGCGTTAAGTGCCAAGTATGTCAATACAGTGGTCTAATTGGATTGCGTGGATATCCCTCTGCGAGTTCATCGATCTAAGGTCGCGGCATGTTCTGGTTCATTTTGGTTCTCCTGCTCGTGGCAGCCAGCTTCTTCATAGGCTTTCGCGTTGGCCGCAGGAACCACGCGGTGAACTCCGAGGTCAAGGAGCAAGCCTGGCAGCAAGGCTATAACGCCGCCACTGATTACGCGGCACGCCTCGCCCAGCAGCCGCCGGCGATGCCTTCGCGCATCCAGCAACCTTCCACGCACGTTCTGCCGCCACCGAGCCAAGAGGTGGCCACTTGGCCCCTGGGTGCCCCGGTGGCGAACCCCTCTGCAGAGGTCTATGCGCGGCCGCCGGTCCAAGCGCCCGCAGCGCCTGTCCGCCCGGTGAAGCAGCTGACCCCGCGTGAACGAGAACTGCGCAATATCAACGTCACCCTCTACGTGGCCGCCCTGCTGATCGTCGCCGCCGGAGCCCTGTTCCTGAGTTTCGCATTACCGCCGCTGCCTAAGCTCATCGCCTTGTTCGCATTGGCCGCGGCCTTTTACGGGGGAGGGCTCTATGTGCACGGCGCAAAGCAGAATCTCAAGCCTGCCGCCAGCGCCTTCGCCGGAACCGGATTGGCCTTATTGCCTTTATCGGGAATCGCGACCTACCTGACGCTGTCGGTGTCAGCGGCAGTGGTGTGGCTGGTCTTCTCGGTGCTGGGCACCCTTGCCGTGGGTTTTGCCACCCTCCGTTTACGCTCCCGGGTACTAGCTTGGATTGCGGTCTTCGTATTGGTGTCCACCACCATGGCCTGCGCGGCCACGGTGCAACGCGGCATCTTGTTCTACCTGCTCTTCTTACTGTTGCTCTCCCTGGTGTTGCTTGTCCTGGCCGTGCGCAGCGCAAAGGTTCGCTCCTCGCTCTTCTACTCGGCCGTGTCCGCCACCGCGCAGTTGCTGCCGCTGTTGGTGCTCGGCCTGGCATTAGTCATATGGACCACCTTGCATGCCCGCGACTTGGTGTGGGTGTTCTTCTTGGTGACAGCCCACCTGCTGCTCTCCATCAGATTGCTGGTGAGGTTCCGGCTGTATCGGCTCTACGCGGCACGCGTGAGCTTCATGCTGCTGATTTTCGCCACCTCAAATTATCTGGCCTGGGAACCAGGGACTACGTGGGTGCTCATCGCGCTTCTTTGGGCGGCGCAGGCCTTAGCGATCACACATTATGCGCAAGGTTATCGCCGGCTTTTCACGGTGCCAGCCAACTGGTGGCGGGCCGAACGGATGCTGCTCTGGGCGCTGGTCTGCGCCTCAACGTTCGCGGCAATGCTCGATGCCACCGGAGAACTCATTCCTTGGTGGTATGCGGTGCTGTTGATTCCCGTGCTCCAGCTCTTCGCGGTTCCAGCCTTGGGCAAGCGAGGAAAGATTGAAGCAGTCGCCATCGTAGCGCTTGTCCTGCTGGCGATCACCGCCAGCGATTCGTTGGGCTGGCGGGTGTTGCCGGGGGTAGCCGTGGCTCTTGTGGGACTCACGCTCGCGATGCGCAGCGAAACGGATCGCCGCTGGCATCTGGCGCTAGACCAGACCCGGTGGATCGGGTTCCTTGTCTTCGGCGGATTTGCCGGTCGCACGGTGCAGCAGATGCTGAGCGGTTTTGATCACCAAACGGCTAGGTCAAGCTGGTACGCGATGAACGTGCCGGAGAATGTTTCGCTGCAGCTAGCGTGGGTGGTGGGCCTGTGGGTACCTTTGTTTGCGCTGTGGCTCTTCTCGACGCTCCAAGGCGCTCGGCTAGCCGACCGGACGCGTGGGCAACTCATTCGTTTCGGTGCTTCCGCGCTGCTGGTGTTGATCACCCTGGGGTACCTCGGAGCTATGGTGAACCAAGTTGCTGGCGTGGATGCAGGGACGGCAAGCTTCCTTGGACTACCTGCCGGCAACTGGTTCTTCGTAGGAATCGTGCTAACGTTGGCCAGCGTCATTCTGGCCGGTTGGCGCAACGATGGCTTCGGCCGGGAACGCGCAGTGCAAATATTGCGCACCATGGTGCTGGCAGCTAGTGGTGGACTCTTCCTGCTCAGCTTCCAGGGGCCACAAAACACCCTGCCTTTTGTGGGACTTGTGAATCTAGTCTTCTATCTGCGTGGTGCGCGTCTGGTTCAGTCACCACGCTGGAAGATGAGCTACGCAGGCGCCGCACAAATCACCTTCACCCTGAGCATCTGGTGGTTTGTGGACATGATGAATTTTGATTCCCATGGTCGCTTCGCACTGCTGCTGGTATCGGTTATGGTCCCGCAACTGCTTCGCTTGTGCCTCGTCATGCGAACCGGACGACGTTTGAGCCGCGAGATGCGGTGGATTACCGTCGGACTGGTCTGCCTGCTGCCGCTAGTCCTACTCATCGGTGATGCGATGTTTGGGTTGCCTGACCGTGGCACCATGCTGTTGGGATTGTCCTTGTGGATCATTCATTCGGTGGCAGGCTTCTTGGGCATCAGGGGGCAGTCGAAGCATGCGGAGTTCCTGCTCTTCGCAGCGATCATGGGACTGTGCGGCCTGTGCTATGTCCAAGGCGTGCAGAGCTTCTCAGCCACCGGCTGGATTCACGGACCGTGGTGGTCTGTGCAGATGATTCAGATTCTGCTCATGGCACTGGCGCTGATCAGCCTGGTGATGCAGTGGCGATTGCGCGATTCGGCCGCACTGCGCTTCTCGCCGATCTTTGGCACGGTCTTCGCGTTGTTCTGCATTGGGCTCGTAGCTCCCGCCCCCGGGTGGTTCGCGCTGATCTTCCTGGTTGCCGCGCTACAGCTCGGGCTTTTGGTTCACACCCGGAAAATCCCTTGGTTGGCCGCCGGCGCCAGTCTTGCATTGCTGGGAGCCATTGGCCAAGGCATCGAGTTCTGGCGGGGGACTAGGCCATCAGGCCTGCAACCCTGGATGGACCCAACCTGGCAGCTGCTATTCACTGCAATGGTGCTGTTGATCATTTCGCTCTTGCACGGCCGGTTCGCCGAGCCGGTTCCACATTTTCCCCGAGAACTGGTGACCACCCGCGAGGCCAGCGGAGCCGCTGCGCGTATCTATTTCGCGGCGATGATTCTTGGCACCCTGATCGCCGGGGCGTTGGTGCATTTCAACGACCTGCGGGCGGTGTGGATTATTGCCGGTGCGGTGCTGATCTTTGGTGCCGCCGCTCTAGTCCGGATGTACGAATTGCCGACGCGCTGGCTTCGGTGGGGGAGCGATGTGCTGATAGTGCTCGGCGCATTGTTGGGCTTCAGCAGCTACACCCGGATCCTTCACCTGCCAGATATCAGCATCTTCTTCCTGTACTTCACGCTCGTTGCCGGCATCCTGGCTGTTCGTCACTTTATGGGCAGACGCTCTCCGGTGGCCCATGGGTATCTGGTCGCGTCCGCCGTTCTTGCCTCGCTGACCCAGTTGAGCACCCTGGCAGATGGCAATGGGGCGGCGCAGGTCTTTAGCCTCTTCTTCTTTGCCGCATTGATCGTTCTCGGCCTGAAGCTGGGGCAGAAGCGCTACATCTGGTGGGGCGCGATCGCCATTACCGCGGCGGTGCTGTGGTTCTTGCGGTACTTGGCATTCCTTTGGCTGGTGCTTGCCGGCGTCGCGCTGATTGTCGCGGCGGTGCTCAAGCTGGTGCGCGTTGAACGCAAGCCCAAGAGCGAGGAGGTTGACCCGCGGGACGCGGAGCAAGCACGCCGAGATCGCGGCAATGCCGGTTCGTGAGGTCAAGATCACTGGCCCGAATCCGGGCAAAAGATTTGCGCCACGGCGGTCGACCTGTCAGACTAGATAAGTTGCTTGATTGCAACCCGATCCCCGCGAGGGGTAATCGGTAGTGGTTTGCGCGACCGGGATCGACTCTCACTCAGGATAATGCCTGGGGTTCGGGATCGATACAACCGTTGCAAACCAAAAGACCTTCGCACAAAGTGAAAACCCTGTCGGTTTTGTCGTGATTAAAATTTACACGACACGCCCGACCGCGGGGGTCGGAGCCACCTGCGGGTGAGGAACCCGGATCTGATCCGGATTCAGCCGCAGCGTAAGGCGTGCCGGTCCGCAAGGGCCCGTATATAGGCACAGTAATTCTAGATAGTGCTAACAGAAAGAGGCATGACGCCATGGCGGGACAGAAAATCCGCATCCGGCTGAAGTCGTATGACCACGAGGTCATTGACGTTTCGGCCCGGAAGATCGTTGAGACGGTCACGCGCGCAGGCGCAACCGTAGTCGGCCCAGTGCCGCTGCCAACGGAAAAGAACGTGTACTGCGTTATCCGTTCGCCACACAAGTACAAGGACAGCCGTGAGCACTTCGAAATGCGCACGCACAAGCGTCTGATCGACATCGTTGATCCGACCCCGAAGGCTGTTGATTCGCTGATGCGTCTCGACCTGCCAGCGGATGTCAACATCGAAATCAAGCTTTAAGGGGAGGTGGCGAGAAAACTATGACCGCAACCCGTAATGTCAAGGGACTGTTGGGCACGAAGCTCGGCATGACCCAGGTTTGGGATGAAAACAACATTCTGATCCCAGTCACCGTCGTGCAGGCTGACAGCAACGTTGTCACCCAGCTAGTTAACGCTGAGCGTGATGGCTACACCGCAGTCCAGATCGGCTACGGCCAGATCGACCCACGCAAGGTCACCAAGCCACTGGCTGGTCACTTTGAAGCTGCCGGCGTGACCCCACGTCGTCACCTGGTGGAGCTGCGCACTGAAGATGCAGCCGAGTACACCGCTGGACAGGAACTGTCCGTCGAGCTGTTCAACGCAGGCCAGAAGGTCGACGTTGTAGGCACCTCGAAGGGTAAGGGCTTTGCCGGCGTTATGAAGCGTCACAACTTCAAGGGTGCTCCGGCTTCCCACGGTGCGCACAAGAACCACCGCAAGCCAGGTTCCATCGGCGGCGCATCGACCCCAGGTCGCGTTTTCCGTGGACAGAAGATGGCCGGTCGCATGGGTGCTGAGCGCGTAACCACTCAGAACCTGACCATTCACGCCATCGACGCTGAGAAGAACCTTCTGCTGATCAAGGGTGCCGTTCCAGGCGCTCGCGGTCGCGTCGTTCTCGTACGCACCGCCGTGAAGGGAGCATAAGTAAATGACTAAGGCACTTAACGTCGACCTGCCAGCAGGTATCTTCGACGTACAGACCAACGTCCCGCTGTTGCACCAGGTTGTCGTTGCACAGCTTGCTGCTGCCCGCCAGGGTACCCACAAGACCAAGGACCGCTCGGAAGTTTCCGGCGCCGGTCGCAAGCCGTTCAAGCAGAAGGGTACCGGCCGCGCCCGTCAGGGTTCGATCCGTGCTCCACACATGACCGGCGGTGGCATTGTCCACGGTCCAACCCCACGTGATTACTCGCAGCGTACCCCGAAGAAGATGAAGGCTGCTGCACTGCGCGGCGCCCTGTCTGATCGCGCACGCTTCGATCGTGTCCACGTGATCGAGAACCTGGTTGCCGGTGAAACCCCGTCGACCAAGGAAGCTCTGGCAACCTTGCGTTCGCTGACCGAGCGCAAGAACCTGCTCGTCGTAATTGATCGCGCGAACGATGTTGCAGCACTTTCGGTGCGCAACCTTGATTCCGTGCACGTCCTATACGTCGACCAGTTGAACACCTACGATGTTCTGGTTTCGGATGACGTAGTCTTCACCAAGGCTGCCTTCGAAGCACTGGTCCAGAAGGAGGAAGCCAAGTGAGCGTCTTCTCAAAGGCTCCGCACGATGTGGTCATCGCACCAGTCGTTTCGGAAAAGAGCTACGGCCTGATCGATGAAGGTCAGTACACCTTCTTGGTCGACCCACGTTCGAACAAGTCGGAAATCAAGAATGCCGTTGAAGCTATCTTCAACGTCAAGGTTGAGTCCGTAAACACCATGAATCGATCCGGTAAGCGCAAGCGCACCAAGTTCGGGTGGGGTGCACGCAAGGATACCAAGCGCGCAATCATCACCTTGAAAGAAGGATCGATTGACATCTTCGGCGGTCCGCTTTCCTAAGCGGAGACCACTTTAACGAGGAATAAGAAAAATGGGAATTCGTAAGTACAAGCCAACTACCCCGGGCCTTCGCGGCTCGTCGGTAGCTGACTTCGCAGAAATCACCCGATCGACTCCGGAAAAGTCGCTGGTTCGCCCGCTCACCAAGAGCGGCGGCCGCAACAACTCCGGTAAGATCACCACCCGACACAAGGGTGGCGGACACAAGCGTGCCTACCGCGTGATCGACTTCCGTCGTCACGACAAGGACGGCGTTCCGGCAACCGTTGCTCACATCGAGTACGACCCGAACCGCACCGCACGTATCGCTTTGCTCCACTACATTGATGGAACCAAGCGCTACATCGTTGCTCCGAACAAGCTCCAGCAGGGCGACCAGGTTGAGGCCGGTCCAAACGCGGATATCAAGCCAGGTAACAACCTGCCGCTTCGCAATATCCCGGTTGGTTCCGTAATCCACGCGGTCGAGTTGCGTCCGGGCGGCGGTGCCAAGATGGCACGTTCCGCTGGCGCTTCGATCCAGCTGGTGGCTCGTGAGGGCCGCTTCGCTCAGCTGCGTTTGCCTTCGGGTGAAATCCGCAACGTTGATGTGCGCTGCCGCGCAACCATCGGCGAAGTTGGCAATGCC
The DNA here is from genome assembly GCF_052379245.1 of Glutamicibacter sp. AOP12-B1-11. NCBI lineage: Bacteria > Bacillati > Actinomycetota > Actinomycetes > Micrococcales > Micrococcaceae > Glutamicibacter > Glutamicibacter sp. AOP12-B1-11. The sequence goes on from NZ_JBQSYL010000003.1 coordinate 140,341, forward strand.
GAGCAGATCAACATCAACTGGGGCAAGGCCGGCCGCATGCGCTGGAAGGGCGTTCGCCCAACCGTGCGTGGTGTCGCCATGAACCCGATCGATCACCCACACGGTGGTGGTGAAGGTAAGACCTCCGGTGGTCGTCACCCGGTCAACCCTAATGGTAAGCGTGAAGGACGCACTCGTCGTCCGAACAAGGACAGCGACAAGCTTATCGTGCGTCGCCGTCGTACCGGCAAGAACAAGCGATAGGAGCCTGGAAACATGCCACGCAGCCTGAAGAAAGGCCCCTTCGTCGATCAGCACCTCTTCCTTAAGGTCGAAGCTGAAAACGAAAAGGGCACCAAGAACGTCATCAAGACGTGGTCCCGCCGTTCGATGATTATCCCGGACATGCTGGGACACACCATCGCCGTGCACGACGGTCGTAAGCACATTCCAGTGTTTGTCACCGAATCAATGGTTGGCCACAAGCTCGGAGAGTTTGCAGCCACCCGCACGTTCCGTGGCCACGTAAAGGACGACAAGAAGGGCAAGCGTCGCTAGGTCCCGTTAGGGATCTAGAGATGCTTCCCCCTCTTCGAGAGACGAGAGAAGGAAAGCAATGGAAGCCAAGGCAATTGCGCGCCATATTCGCGTGACGCCTATGAAGGCCCGGCGCGTCGTCAACCTTGTTCGTGGTCTACAGACCAACGAAGCGCTGGCTATCCTGAAGTTTGCCCCACAGGCAGCTTCGGAGCCAGTGTACAAGGTTGTTGCATCGGCAGTGGCTAACGCCCGTGCCGCTGCAGACCGTGCAGGTGAAGCATTCAATGAGGACGAGCTGATCATCAGCGAAGCGTTTGTTGACGAAGGTCCGACCATGAAGCGGTTCCAGCCGCGAGCTCAGGGTCGCGCATTCCAGATCAAGAAGCGCACCAGCCACGTCACCGTGGTTGTTTCAACCCCGGAGAAGGGTGGGGAGAACTAAATGGGACAGAAGGTAAACCCGAACGGTTTCCGTCTCGGCATCACCACTGACCACGTTTCGCACTGGTTCGCCGATAGCAGCAAGCCAGGACAGCGCTACGCAGATTACGTAAAAGAAGACGTAAAGATCCGCGCATTGCTGTCCACCGGAATGGATCGTGCAGGCATCGCCCGCGTCGAGATCGAGCGCACTCGTGACCGTGTTCGTGTGGATATCCACACCGCACGTCCGGGCATCGTGATCGGCCGCCGCGGCGCCGAAGCAGATCGCATCCGTGGCGCACTGGAGAAGATGACGGCTAAGCAGGTTCAGCTGAACATCCTCGAGGTCAAGAACCCTGACATGGAGGCCCAGTTGGTCGCCCAGGGCATCGCCGAGCAGCTTGCTTCGCGTGTGGCTTTCCGCCGCGCGATGAAGAAGGCCATGCAGTCGGCAATGCGCGCTGGTGCCAAGGGCATCCGCGTTCAGTGCTCCGGTCGTCTTGGCGGTGCAGAAATGTCCCGCAAGGAGTTCTACCGCGAAGGTCGTGTGCCGCTGCACACCCTGCGTGCGAACATCGACTTCGGCAAGTTCGAAGCCAAGACCACCTTCGGCCGTATCGGCGTGAAGGTCTGGATCTACAAGGGCGACGTAACCGCCAAGGAACTTGCTGCACAGCAGGCCGCAGCAGCTCCGGCTCGCGGTGGTCGCGGCGGTGGCAACGATCGTCCACGTGGTGGAGAGCGTCGTCGTCGTCCAGAGCGTAAGGGCGCTGCAGCTCCGGCTGCGGAAGGAGGACAGGCTTAAATGCTTATCCCACGTCGAGTGAAGTTCCGTAAGCAGCACCACCCGAAGCGCTCCGGCGCTGCCAAGGGCGGAACCACTGTTGCTTTCGGTGAATACGGCATTCAGGCTCTTACTCCTGCTTACGTGACGAACCGTCAGATCGAGGCAGCTCGTATCGCGATGACCCGTCACATCAAGCGTGGCGGTAAGGTCTGGATCAACATTTACCCAGACCGTCCACTGACCAAGAAGCCAGCCGAAACCCGCATGGGTTCCGGTAAGGGTTCCCCGGAGTGGTGGGTTGCAAACGTAAAGCCAGGACGCATCTTGTTCGAACTTGATGGCGTTTCAGAAGAGGTAGCTAAGGAAGCATTGCGTCTCGCAATCCACAAGCTGCCATTGAAGGCACGCATCGTGCGTCGTGAGGGTGGTGAATAGGGATGACTATTGGTTCTAAGGATCTAAGCGTCGACTCCCTGGACGGCTTCGATAATACTCGTTTGAACGAGGAATTGAAGAAGGCCAAGGCAGAACTGTTCAACCTGCGTTTCCAGTCGGCTACCGGCCAGCTTGAGACTCACGGCAACCTGAAGGCTATCAAGCGCGACATCGCACGCATCTACACCGTAATGCGTGAGCGCGAGCTGGGTCTTCGTAAGGAAGTTGTTGTCCCGGTTGAAGAGACCAAGAAGGGCAAGGAAACCAAGTAATGAGCGAGAAGGATAACGTCGTGGACGCAGCTGTAGAGCGCAACGACCGCAAGACCCTCCGTGGTTACGTGGTTTCCGACAAGATGCAGAAGACCATCGTCGTTGACGTTGAGGACCGTGTTAAGCACGCCCTTTACGGCAAGGTCATGCGTCGCAACAAGAACGTGAAGGCTCACGACGAGAACAACGAAGCCGGCATTGGCGACTTGGTTGTAATCGCAGAGACTCGCCCCTTGTCAGCAGACAAGAACTGGCGTCTCGTTGAGATCGTTGAGAAGGCTAAGTAAGCTTTCTCGGTGATTTCACGGATTACGTGAATAACTGAAAACGCCCCGGAGCACTGCGCAAGCGGCCCGGGGCGTTTTTTGTGCCCCCGGGTTGCGACTGCAGCAGAGTGCGTTATAACGGACTGCAGCTTGGTGCGAAGATTCCGCATTCACGTACTGGGGCCCATATCGATGTTCGCGGCAGACCGGCTGGTAGGGGACTACGGTGCGCATCAGTGCGTAATGACATCAATGAGGAGTTGATACATGCTCCCCGCCGCGGTAGACATGGAACATGTCAGATCGATCACCAAACTTTTCTTCGCAGATATTGGCAACTCGTGGCGTCAACGGACACCGCCAGTACCGCATCCCGGCTCTGGCCGTCACGACCGCTGGAACCGTACTCGCAGCCTACGATGGCCGCCCAAATCTTGACGATCTGCCCAACACTATCGATCTGTTGCTTCGGCGAAGCACGGACCATGGCCTTTCGTGGGGCGCACAGCTGAATATCCGTACCGGCACCGGTCTGCAAGGCTTCGGCGACCCCAGCCTGGTAGTAGATCAGCAGACCTCACGTATATTCTGTTTCCACGCCGCGGGCACTCATGCTGGCTTCTTTGAGTCCGTTGAAGGCATCGAGCCCGAGGATACGGTGCAACATGTGGATCTCGCCTATTCGGATGATGACGGATTGAGCTGGCGATACCGTAGGATCACAGAACAGCTCAAACGCCCGGGGATCACTGGGATTTTTGCTGCCGCCGGTGCCGGCATTCAACTGACCCGAGGTCGCTTTGCCGGCCGATTGGTGCAGCAGATGGTGCTGCTTGAAAACGGCGTCATCAAAGCCGCCTCGGCCTATTCCGATGATCACGGTGAGACTTGGACGCTTGGCGAGTCTACGGCGGAGGAGGCCAATGAGAATAAGGTAGCCGAGCTTTCGGATGGTCGAGTCTTGCTGAACTCACGCGCACCAGGTCACCGGGTCCAAGCCGTATCCAGCGATGGTGGGCACAGCTACGGGCCGCTAATTCCGGTCCCTTCACTGCCGGATCCTGGTGATAACGGCAGCATATTTTCTATCGAGAATGACAAGCCGAGACCTATCTTGTTGGCCACGAATAACCGCGATAGCTCACTTCGCCGCAACACCGTTCTGAGCGTGTCATTTGATGCAGGTACTCAATGGCAACCGGTCGCCTCAATATGTCCGGGAAGTTCTGCGTACTCCACGGGAACGCGTCTGGCAGATGGGTCACTCGGAGTTCTATTGGAGGACAATGGGTACACAAATATTGTTTTTGCGCGACTGGAATCGGCCGCGCTCAGCGAAAGCGCACTTCGTCGGGCCGCCGACACGTATACGGATCTAGAAACGGGCCCATTCAACATGGTGCTGCGTTCTATAACTCCCGGGCAACCAGAAAAGTGGGTCAATGTCGGTGAATTCCATGTCATATCCGCCAATGCCGGTGAATGGGGGCATCATGCATGGAAAGAAGTTGGGCAGGGATACGCTGGCGGTGACCAGATCCTAGGTACGCGGGAGGCACAGGAAGCCAACTACGGGGCGCCAAAGCAGGGTCTCCGGGCCGGCGATATCCTCGCTTTTACGGGACGTTTTTCCAATGAAGGAAAGACTTCGCTCAAAGTTGCGCTGAATGGAAACTTTGATGGGGATCTCAACCAGCAGTTCCCTGAAGCAGTGGTGCCTCCGGGGAAGGCCATCAACTTTTTCACACCGACCTATACCCTCACATCCGCTGACATCGAGCGCGGATCGGCTGAGGTGCGTTGTTCACTCGATGCTGGTGAAGATTCGTGGCACAACAACTTTGTCGCTGATACCGCTACCGGCATTATCCATCCGTCTCCCGCGTAAACGGTTTCACCGAACTTCGTAAGAACTGTTCAGCAGGCGTTCCCAGTCAGCTGCCATCCCAATCTCGGCGGCAACACCCCCGGACTATTGGATAAGCAGGGGGCAAGGCACCATGCCGAGATTGGTCGGACGACGGCTCCTATGTTCCTCGGTGTTAATGAGTTGTCAACAACATAACGGGAGAACGGTAAAACCAGAGCTCTTGAAGTAGCGGCGCAGCGCTGTCAGCATAGGGCATGGCTTCTATCAAATTCATCCGGCCCGCGGGCCTTGTCCACTCGACTGCCTTCAGCCACGTGGCGGTGGTGCCGCCAGGGGCAAGAATGGTTTACGTGGGCGGGCAAAACTCGGTTGACGAGCGCGGGACGCTCATCGGTGCCGATGATGTGGCGGTGCAGGCCGCTCGGGCGTTGCACAACGCACGCATCGCTCTGAACGCCGCCGGCGCGGATCTGGCCGATGTGATCTCCTGGAACGTCCAACTTGCCGAGGGCGTTGATGTATCCCGCGCCTACGGGGCTATCGCCGGCGAACTGAGCTCCGCGAATCCGCCGCTGGTGACCGCGAGCCTCGTCGCAGGCTTGGGCGTGCAGGGCGCACTCGTCGAAATCAGTGCGGTGGCCGCGCTGTTTGACTAGGCTCGCGAAAGACCGTGTCTGCTGCTTTCGAATTTGCGCGGTAGGCGCTCGGGGTGAAACCGAGTACCTGGCGAAAATCGGTGGTCAGATGCGCATGGTCTGCGTACTCCAACTCGGCGGCAATCTGGGCGATCGTTGTTTCAGGGCTTTCACGCAGCCGCTGTGCGGCTTCTTGCAGACGGTATCGGCGGATGATGGTCAACGGTGCGAGCCCCACGTAATCATTTGCCAGGCGCTGGACGCTGCGCACCGATATCCCCATGGCCTGTGCCAGCTGGGGGACATTGATCATTTCCCTCTGCCCGGCGGCCAGCTCAAGCATGCGATTCGCCAGAAGCCCTTGGACCGAAGCACGCGGGATCTTCGCTTCGAGCCAGGCCGCGAAGAGCCTGATCGCCGATTCGATGGTTTCCCTGTTCACCGGGCCGGCCAGCAATGCGCAGATCGGTTCGTGCGGTGTCGGTCCCGGGATGCGCATCTCGGCTCCGAGCAAGCTGCGCGGATCAAGGCCGAAGGCCGGGGTGGACGCGGGCAGGAGCATGGCCGCGAGGACCCAGCCGGTTCCGCTCAAATCACGATGCGAGGCACCGGAAGCAACGCCGGAGAGCGTCACGCCCTGGCGTTGAATATCCACATTCATGCAGGGGAACGGAAGCAATTCTTGGCGCGAGGAACGGCCTGGGGCAATATCCCAGCGAGCCAGCCAGAACCAGCCCACGCGGTCACGCAACTCTTCGGGAGCTGGCACTCGCATGAAGTCTGGCAACTTCGCGGGGTAGAGCACGCCACGACGTTCGGCCGAGCTGTCCATGACTGTTCACCTCCACGATTGGCGCGAATCTACAAGACTCAGCGTGCCACAAGCTCCTAGGGTGAAGGTATGGAATATCGAGAAGAAAACAAAATGGGTGTGACCGGGCAGCACACCGTCGCAGGGATCCCTCGCGGATCCACATCGTTGACTCCGTTTTTGGCGATCCGGAATGCGGCTGGGGCCGTGGAGTTCTACCGTGAGGTCTTTGACGCCAGAGTCGTGGACTCCACCGAGATCGGGGGAGTGCTGGTCCACGCAGACCTGGACTTTGGCAACGGTAAACTGCAGTTGGGAGAGCCGAGCCCCGACTACGGACTCGTTGCACCACCCGCGCAACCCGAAGCCTGCTACTCCATGGGCCTGTACTGCCCGAACGTCGATGAGCTAGTGGCAAAGGCCGAGGCGGCGGGAGCCGCAATCCGCGAGCCGGTGGCAACCTTCGTGTCCGGTGATCGTTTTGCCTCGATCATCGATCCCTTTGGAGTACGCTGGTCGCTGATGTCCAGGGTGGAGGATCTCTCCGAAGCGCAGAGCAAGGAGCGCGTAGCCCGGTGGGCGGCGGAGCAGCAGGCCTGAGCTGCGCTTGGTCCGCGTGCTTGTGCATCGACTTCACCCTTGTGCGGATAGTTCGGAGAATCCTCGTTCAAATGCGGAGTGCAGCATCCAGCGGGGCCAAGGCAATTCGGCCGCGGCTAGTGCTTCATCGATGCTGCGCCCGGCGTTCCAGGCGCTTCGAACCGCATCGGCCACAGCATGGAGTTCTGTGGCCTGCGTGGCGGCAAATTGGCGATCCACGGCCCGCCCGTGCCCTGGAACAATCACATCCGCTGGCTCGATTCCAGCCAGCAGCGTGCGCAAGGATTCGGGCCAGTGAAGCGGCCAGCTTCCCGAACCAAACATGGGAGGACCGGATTCTTCGATCACGTCCCCAAGCATCCATACTCGGGCGTCGGGAACGAAGACCGCAAGATCTGTGTCCGTGTGTCCACGCGAAATGGGCAAGCAGGCAATCTCGCGTCCACCAGCGGTCAGCGTGGTCGCTTGTTCCACAAGCACGGACGGGTGCACCAAGGCGACCTGGTCCCATGCCTTGTCTGGTTCTCGGCCGGGATCCTTGCGCCACGCCGCCAAACGTGGTGCTTCAAAGGCATCGAAGTGGGCAGGGATCCGCCGGTGGCCGATAATGGGTACGCCCAGTTCAGCGAATACGGAATTTCCAAAGCAATGATCGTAGTGCGCATGGGTATTGATCGCGCCCACGATTGGTTTGCCGAAGCGTTGCCTCAGCTCATCCACTATGGCTCTGGCTTCGCTGGGCGAACCGCCGGTGTCAACGACGGTCGTACCGCTAGGCCCGAGGATCGCGGCAATGTTGACCCTATCTGCGCCATAGGATTTCACGAATACATCATTTGCGACCTCAACCCAAGACATGACCACAACGGTACAGCCGTCGGCGGTCGAAATGGCGGATCCGGCGATGGCAATAGGCCTTGGACATCGGCAGCAACTCAAATTACTGCAGTTCGACTCGTTCGGTCTTCTTCCCGCGCCGGGCAGAATTTCCAGAATCATCTCGGCTGTGTCCGGGAGCGCAGAATGCTCCACTAGCAGCGGGCCTAGGCAACCGTCGCGGGGGAGTGCTGCATTCGTGCAGTGCGGGTTATGGCCGTCAACTAATCGCCGCAACTCTCACCGCCGGCTCCAGCGGCCAGGTCCGTCACGAGAATCCCTGCGAGTTCTGCAACGCTACCGGCTGGGCCATGGAATAAATACCGCGAGCCGTGGGGCTGATTCTGGCTAAACATCTCGACAGGATAAGCTCCCGGTATGCCCACAATTGATCTGCAAAAACGGAAGAAGACCTTGTGGATCCCGGTGGTGCTGCTGTCACTGGTGATTGCGGGGCTCGCGCATGTACCGTGGCTCGCCGGGGGAGTGCTGCCCAAGGTGCAGGCGGCCTCGCTGTGGCTTCTGCTCATCCCACTTGCCGCGCTGGTCTATGCCTGCTGGCGGCGCAAATTATTTCCCGGCGCGGTGCTGTTGTTGGTGCTCATTTTCGGATTGCAGCCTTACCTGCAGTTCAATCCGCCGTCTGGCACGGATCACCGACCGGCGCTGAAGGTATTTTCGTTTAATACCTATAAGGCCCAGGCAGATCCCGCCGAGCTGGCGCGCGAGATCAGCAGCGAAGATCCAGATGTGCTTGTTTTGGTGGAGACCAGTGAGCCGTTGCATGAATCGCTCGCGGCCCGCGGAGCCATGACCGAATATCTCTACCGGACAGCTCCGGCGACGGAAGATGGAAACCGGGACACAGTCATTTTTTCAAAACTCCCGTTGACCCAGACCGAGACGGAGCTGAGTACCGAAGAGACCGGGTGGTTCAGCATGCCCACGGTGCTGATCGAGGTTCAGGGACAGCAGGTGCCCTTGGCCGCAGTGCATGTGTATCCGCCATTGGGCAATGCGGAAACCTGGGAGCAGGGGCTTGGCAGCGTGGAGAAGTGGATCGAAACGCATGGTGAAAACCCGGTGATTTTGGCGGGCGACTTCAATGCCACGCGCGGCCATCCGCAATACCGCCGCGCGGTGCAGGGGTTAGATGAAGCTTCGGGGTTTGTTCCTGCGGCGACTTGGCCGGCCACGCGACTGCCGAGTCCAGTCATAGAGATTGATCACATCATTTCTCGTGGGTTTGCGGTCGCGGAGACGAAATCGACCCGATTGCCCGGCTCGGATCATTTGGCGCTCAGCGCAACTTTGCATCTGCATCCGCCAGCAAGCCCGTAAAGCCGGGAGCAATCCGGGCCGCGGGTGTGACCAAGAACGCTAGCTTTCCTATTACCACACCATTTCTAAATGGCGTGAATCTAGGCTAGACTTAAGGTTCTGTGCGCATTTCATTCGAGGACTATCCACCTTCGGTGCGATGCAGTGCGGCCCGGCACCGTCGGGTTGCGCAGTACAGCCTCGATATTTTACGCCTCGGCCCTGCCAGCAATTGGGATCAGCATTCGGTGCGCCCGCGCCGGTGGGGGTAAGCGATCGTATCGTGGAGACCATATCCGTTCCGCAAGGCTCCCAGAGAGAACCAGCGAGACGACAGGAGTAAGAAGTGATTCAGAAAGAGTCGCGACTAAAAGTTGCCGATAACACTGGTGCTAAGGAAATCCTTACCATCAACGTGCTCGGTGGCTCGAAGCGTCGCTACGCAAGCATTGGCGACACTATTGTCGCTACCGTCAAGGATGCAATTCCAGGCGGCAACGTGAAGAAGGGCGACGTCGTCAAGGCTGTCGTTGTTCGCACCAAGAAGGAAATCCGTCGTGCAGACGGTTCCTACATCAAGTTCGACGAGAACGCTGCTGTGATCTTGAAGAACGAAGGTGAGCCCCGCGGAACCCGTATTTTCGGTCCAGTGGGTCGCGAACTTCGTGACAAGAAGTTCATGAAGATCGTTTCGTTGGCTCCGGAGGTGCTGTAAGCATGGGTGCAAAGATCAAAAAGGGTGATCTGGTTCAGATCATCTCAGGCAAAGAGCGTGGCAAGCAGGGCAAGGTCCTGACTGTCATCACCGCCACTTCGCGCGTTCTGGTTGAGGGCGTTAACCGCGTCACCAAGCACACCAAGGCTGGACAGTCCGAAAACGGAACCACGTCCGGTGGCATCGAGGTTGTCGAGGCTCCAGTGCACGTTTCCAACGTTGCAGTGGTTGACCCAGAGACCAAGAAGCCAACCCGCGTTGGTTTCCGCGAGGAAACCGTCGAGAAGAACGGTGTGTCCAAGACTGTGCGCGTCCGTTACGCCAAGGCTTCCGGAAAGGATCTGTAATGACTGAGACAGCCACCAAGATCCAGCCACGTCTGAAGGCAAAGTACGCCGCAGACATCCGCCCTGCATTGCAGGAGCAGTTCAGCTACGTCAACCCGATGCAGGTACCAACCCTGACCAAGGTCGTCGTGAACATGGGTGTCGGCGAGGCCGCTAAGGACTCGAAGCTCATCGAAGGCGCCGTGCGCGATCTGACCGCAATTACCGGTCAGAAGCCAGTGGTCACCAAGGCTCGCAAGTCGATCGCACAGTTCAAGCTGCGCGAAGGCATGCCGATTGGTACCCACACCACCTTGCGTAACGATCGCATGTGGGAATTCGTCGATCGCTTGATCACCTTGGCACTGCCTCGTATCCGCGACTTCCGCGGTCTGAGCGACCGCCAGTTTGATGGCAATGGCAACTACACTTTCGGTCTGACCGAACAGTCGATGTTCCACGAAATCAACCAGGACAAGATCGATCGCGTGCGCGGTATGGACATCACTGTGGTGACCACCGCCAAGACTGACGATGAAGGCCGTGCCTTGCTCAAGGCTCTGGGCTTCCCGTTCAAGACCAACAACTAAACTCGCTACGTTACAGGTCCCTAGCGGAAACCGTAACGAGGAAGGGCTGAAGCCCACATGTCTATGACAGATCCAGTCGCAGATATGCTGACTCGACTGCGCAACGCCAACTCGGCACACCACGACTCCGTGTCGATGCCGTCGAGCAAGCTCAAAGTGCGCATTGCCAACATCTTGAAGGATCAGGGCTACATTGCCTCCTTCGAGGAAGAAGCAGCAGAAGTCGGCAAGACGCTGACCATCACCCTGAAGTACGGCCCATCGCGTGAGCGTTCAATCGCTGGCGTACGCCGTATCTCCAAGCCAGGCTTGCGTGTATACGCAAAGTCCACCAACCTGCCTCACGTGCTCGGTGGTCTTGGTATCGCAATCCTGTCCACCTCCTCCGGTCTGCTTACTGACCGTCAGGCTGCAAAGAAGGGCGTAGGTGGGGAAGTCCTCGCCTACGTCTGGTAACGGGAAGGGAGAAACATACAATGTCACGTATTGGACGTCTTCCGATCACCGTCCCGGCAAACGTTGAGCTGAATGTGGATGGCCAGCAGGTCACCGCAAAGGGCCCGAAGGGTGAGCTTTCGGTCACCATCTCGGCTCCTATCACCGTTGCCAAGGATGAGAACACCGTTACCGTATCCCGCCCGAACGATTCGCGCGATGCGCGTTCGTTGCACGGCTTGAGCCGCACCCTGATCAATAACCTGATCATCGGTGTGACCGACGGATACGAAAAGAAGCTGGAAATCCACGGTACCGGCTACCGTGTTGTCGCTAAGGGCGCCGGCCTGGAGTTCGCTCTCGGCTACTCGCACCCAGTTAGCGTCACGGCTCCTGACGGCATCACCTTTACCGTCGAGGGCAACAACAAAATCACCATCGCTGGTATTGACAAGCAGCACGTCGGTGAAGTTGCCGCTAACATCCGCAAGCTGCGCAAGACCGAGCCTTACAAGGGCAAGGGCATTCGCTACGCTGGCGAGATCATCCGCCGCAAGGTCGGAAAGGCTGGTAAATAATTATGGCTATCGGAATCAAGGGCAAGAGCAGGTCCGCTTCACGCGGTCGTCGCCACCTGCGTGTGCGCAAGCGCATCGTTGGTACCTCGGTACGCCCACGCTTGGTCATCAACCGTTCGGCTCGTCACATGTTCGTACAGATCGTGGACGACTCACAGGGTCTGACCCTGGCCAGCGCTTCGACCATGGAAGCAGATCTTCGCGCAAGCGATGCCGACAAGACCGCAAAGTCCAAGCGCGTTGGTGAGCTCGTCGCAGAGCGCGCCAAGGCTGCAGGCATCGAAGCAGTTGTCTTCGACCGCGGCGGTAACCGCTACCACGGTCGCGTGGCAGCCATTGCCGACGGCGCACGTGAAGGTGGGCTGGCACTGTGAGCGAAGCTACTAACAAGAAGGAAACTCAGGTGTCTGAAGCTACTGAAGCAGCCTCGACTACTGCAGCTCCTGCCACGGAGAAGACCGGCGCCGCTCGCGGCGAGGGTCGTGGCCGTGGTGGAGAAGGCCGTGGCCGTGGCGAGGGTCGTGGCCGAGGCCGCGATTCGAAGGACAGCCGCAATGACGACAAGGACAAGTTCCTTGAGCGCGTTGTAGCTATCAACCGCGTATCCAAGGTCGTCAAGGGTGGTCGTCGCTTTAGCTTCACCGCACTTGTCGTCGTGGGCGACGGCAACGGAATGGTTGGCGTTGGCTACGGTAAGGCCAAGGAAGTTCCAGCAGCTATCGCCAAGGGCGTTGAAGAAGCCAAGAAGTCCTTCTTCCGCGTTCCACGCGTTGGCGGCACCATCCCGCACCTGGTCAAGGGCGAGGCCGCCGCTGGCGTCGTCTTGCTCCGTCCAGCTGCTCCGGGTACCGGCGTTATCGCCGGCGGTCCGGTGCGTGCGGTATTGGAATGCGCTGGTATCCAGGACATCCTTTCGAAGTCGATGGGTTCAAGCAACCAGATCAACATCGTGAAGGGCACCATTGCAGCGCTGAAGGGTCTCGAAGAGCCTGCAGCAGTTGCAGCTCGCCGCGGTCTTCCGCTGGACGAGGTTGCACCAGCAGCAATGTTGCGTCACATCCAGACCCAGAAGGCAGGTGCTTAATCAATGGCTAAGAACATTGTTCCAGGCGATGCCACGCTGGAAATCACCCAGATTAAGTCCATCATTGGTGGTAGCCAGGTTCAGCGCGACATCGTTCGCTCGCTGGGTCTGAAGCGCATCGGACACACCGTTGTCCGCTCCGCTGACCCTGTGACCGTAGGTATGGTCAACAAGGTTCCACACCTGTTGAAGGTTGAGGAGGCGAAGTAAAGATGGCTGAAGAAAAAGCACTTAAGGTTCACCACCTGCGTCCAGCTCAGGGTGCCAAGACCGCCAAGACCCGCGTGGGTCGTGGCGAGGCATCCAAGGGTAAGACTGCAGGCCGTGGTACCAAGGGTACGAAGGCTCGTTACCAGATCAAGGCAGGTTTCGCAGGTGGACAGCTTCCACTGCACATGCGTCTGCCAAAGCTGCGTGGCTTCAAGAACCCATTCCGCGTCGAGTACCAGGTTGTAAACCTAGACAAGATCTCGGAATTGTTCCCAGAAGGTGGCGAAGTTACCGTCGAGGCACTCGTTGCCAAGGGCGCTGTTCGTAAGAACCAGCCTGTCAAGGTGCTGGGCACCGGCGACCTGACGGTCAAGGTTGACGTGAAGGTTAACGCTTTCTCGGCTTCCGCAACCGAAAAGATTGCTGCTGCTGGCGGCCAGGCAGAAACCCTCTAATTCAGGGTTTGCGCTATAGCTAAATCCCCGGTGAGCTTGTTTAGACAAGCTCACCGGGGATTTTCTTATCTCGCGTTACTCGTAGTATTACGCTCCGAAATCCCAAGTAAACCACCGTATTTCCGCAACCACTGCGAAAAAATGGGGTTATAGCTGTGTGGCGTATTTGGCGAGATAGTACATAAGACGGCTAGAATCATTAGGTCATAGCAAGAGTCTTTACCTAGACTCAAGCACATACTTCAGGAGGACGCTTGTTCAGCGCCATAGCCCGAGTTTTTCGGACGCCTGACCTGCGCAACAAACTGCTTTTCACCCTCGGGATCATTGCGATCTATCGAGTCGGCGTTTTTATTCCGGCCCCGGGCGTGGATTACAGCAACGTTCAGCAGTGTCTAGCATTGGGTTCAACCACCGGTGGTCTTTATCAGTTCGTAAACCTCTTCAGCGGCGGCGCCCTGTTGCAAGTTTCGATCTTTGCCATGGGTATCATGCCGTACATTACGGCGGCCATTATTGTGCAGCTACTGCGTGTGGTGATCCCGCACTTCGAAGCACTGCACAAGGAAGGCCAAGCCGGCCAAGGCAAGCTGACCCAGTACACCCGCTACCTGACCATCGCATTGGCGCTCTTGCAGGGCACCACGCTGATCACTCTGGCGCGTACCGGCGGACTGTTCCCGAGCTGCACCCTGCCGCTGATTCCCGATGACTCGATTATCGTGATTCTGCTGATGATCTTCGCACTGACCGCAGGCACCGGCCTGATCATGTGGATGGGCGAATTGATCACCGAACGCGGTATCGGCAACGGCATGTCCATCCTGATCTTCATCTCGATCGCTTCGGGCTTCCCGGCCGCCATGGGCGCCATCGCGCAGTCCCAGGGTTGGGGCACCTTCATCGGTGTCATCGCCATCGGCTTCCTGGTGATCGCGCTGGTCGTGTTCGTGGAGCAGTCCCAGCGACGTGTTCCGGTGCAGTACGCCAAGCGCACCATCGGACGGCGCACCGTGGGTGGCACCTCCACCTACATTCCGCTGAAGGTCAACATGGCGAACGTGATCCCGGTGATCTTCGCCAGCTCGATCCTCGCCCTGCCGCAGATGATCGTCTCGTTCAACCAGAACGATGACGGCACCCTGCCAGGTTGGGCCATGTGGCTGCAGGAGCACTCGGCGTCCTCTTCGCCGTGGTACATGCTCGTCTACACCCTGCTGATCATCGGCTTCACCTACTTCTATGTCGCGATTACCTTCAACCCGATTGAAGTCTCAGACAATATGAAGAAGTACGGCGGCTTCATTCCGGGCATTCGCGCCGGCAAGCCAACGGCCGAGTATCTGCAGTTCGTGATTTCCCGAATCACCTTCGCGGGCGCCCTGTATCTGGCGTTCGTCGCGTTGATCCCGCTGATCGCCTTCGTGCTGTTCAACGCAGACCAAAACTTCCCATTTGGCGGCACCTCGATCCTCATCATGGTTGGTGTGGGTCTGGAAACCGTCAAGCAAATCAATGCTCAAATGCAGCAACGAAACTATGAAGGGCTACTGCGATGAGTCGACTGTTAATTATTGGTCCACCGGGTGCCGGCAAAGGCACCCAAGCAGTGAAGATTTCCGAGCGTCTGGAGATCGTCGCGATCTCCACCGGTGATATCTTCCGCGCCAACGTCAAGGGCGGCACCCCACTGGGTGTCGAGGCGAAGAAGTACATCGACGCCGGCAACTTCGTGCCGGACTCGGTCACCAACAATATGGTTGAAGATCGACTGGGCCAGGAAGATGTCGCCAACGGCTTCCTGCTCGATGGCTACCCACGCACCAGCGCGCAGGTTGATGCCCTGGATGCCATGCTTGCCGCTCAGGGCGTCGAGTTGGATGCGGTGCTGCAGCTGACCGCCGATGACGAAGAGCTGGTAGCGCGCCTGCTCAAGCGTGCTGAGATCGAAGGCCGTGCCGATGACACCGAAGAGGTCATCCGCCACCGCCTGGGTCTGTACAACGAAGAGACCCGCATCGTGGTGGATCGCTACGAAGAGCGCGGCATCGTGCGCAAGGTCGATGGCATTGGCGCCATCGACGAGGTCACCGAGCGTGTGCTCTCGGCGTTGAACGTTACCGCCTAAGCATTTCCACTTACACGTAGGGACCGTGCCGCGAACAGCCTCTGAGGGCCGTGGCACGGTCCCTGCGTGGTTTAGCTACACATATCCAAACGCTTACTTGGGTTCTGAGACCCAAAAGAATTAAGGGGCATGACATTGGCTCTAGGTCAGCCACGAATTGAGTACAAAACCAATTCGCAGATTTTGAAGATGCGCGAGGCCGGACTGGTGCTCGCCGAAGCACTCGACGAGGCCAGCGCCACCGCCCGTCCGGGGGTCACCACCAAGCAGGTCGACGCGGCCTTCGCGAAGGTGCTCGAACGCCACGGCGCCACCAGCAACTTCCTCGGCTACCACGGTTTCCCGGCGAACATCTGCGCCTCGGTGAACCACGAGGTCGTCCACGGCTTCCCCAGCGAGTACGAGCTGAAGGACGGGGATGTGCTCAAGGTCGATGGCGGCGCGATCATCGATGGCTGGCATTCGGACTCCGCGCGCACCCTGCTCATCGGCAACGTGGACCCGGCGGACCAGCGGCTGAGCGAGATCACCGAGCAGGCCATGTGGGCCGGCATCGCCGCCTTCTCCAAGGCGCGGTACATCGGGCAGATCGGCGAAGCGATCGACGACTTCGTCAGCTCCCAGCCAGGGGCCCCGCTGGGCATCTTGGAGGAGTACTGCGGCCACGGCATCGGCTCGGCCATGCACATGGCCCCCGATGTGCTGAACTACAACACCGGCCACCGCGGATCGCGGATCAAGCCCGGCATGGCGCTGGCCATCGAACCAATGCTGGTGCGCGGCAAGATCGCGACCTCGGTGCTGGAAGATGACTGGACGGTAGTCACCGACGACAAGGCGAACGCCTCGCAGTGGGAGCACACCGTAGCCATCCACATGGGCGGCATCTGGGTACTCACCGCACACGACGGCGGCGAAGCGGGATTGGCGCCATTCGGCGTGACTCCCTCGCCGATCAAGCCTTAAGTTCTGGCTCCGGCACGCCCAGCGTGCCGGAGCTAACAGTTTAAGTGCGTCCTTGGATTTGTCCTAGAGTCTGCCAATGGCGTATTCTTAATTTTTGGTTGTCTATTTGACTGAGCCTAAAACTCTTAGGGTTCGGTGAAGTCGTATACAGCCAGAACCAATTACTTGTTGATGGAAAATCGTCAACAACAAAAGTTAGCGGGGAAAATGGGCAAGAAGGAAGGCGTCATCCAGGTAGAGGGCTCCGTATCCGAAGCGCTGCCGAACGCGATGTTTCGCGTAGAGCTGCCAAACGGTCACGTGGTGCTCGCCACTATCTCGGGTAAGATGCGTCAGCACTACATTCGTATCCTCCCAGAGGATCGAGTGCAGGTTGAAATGAGCCCATACGACCTCAACCGAGGCCGTATCGTTTACCGCTACAAGTAAATCTGCAGTCCATAGACATTAGCCTGACGGACGTTGAACGAGAGATCGTTCGAACGCCCGTCTGAGGAATGTCCATGGGACAAGCTGCTTATTCACTGCTCCACTCAATAACTGCAACCGCAAAAGGACAAAGCCTTGAAGGTTAACCCTAGCGTGAAGCCGATCTGCGATAAATGCAAGGTGATCCGTCGTAATGGCGTGGTCATGGTGATCTGCGAGAACCCACGCCACAAGCAGCGTCAGGGCTAATTCCGTTCTTCGGAATTTCCCACGCGTAGTCATATAGGCAGTACCGCATCGAAGACTCGATGCACACCCCCGGGTTCGGAGGCCGGGGCCAGGAGATATCCTGGGTGGTACTGCTCCAGACCTCCGTTGGTTGAAAGGTAGCCACTTGGCTCGTTTAGCAGGCGTGGACATTCCACGCGAAAAGCGCGTAATTATCGCGCTGACTTACATCTACGGCGTGGGCAAGACCCGTGCAGAAGAGATCATCGCAGCGACCGGGACCAACCCGGACACGCGCGTTAAGGATCTCAGCGACGCTGACCTCGTTCAGCTGCGTGACTTCGTCGAAGGCACTTACAAGGTAGAAGGTGACCTGCGCCGCGAGGTTCAGGCTGACATCCGCCGCAAGGTCGAGATCGGATCCTACGAAGGTATTCGTCACCGTAAGGGCCTGCCGGTCCACGGTCAGCGCACCAAGACCAACGCTCGTACCCGCAAGGGCCCGAAGCGTACCGTCGCAGGTAAGAAGAAGACTCGCTAAATCTTAGCGGTCTAGTTCAAATACTTTTTTCGTAGGAGAAGAAATGCCCCCAAAGACTCGTGGAGCGGTACGTAAGCCGCGTCGCAAGGACAAAAAGAATATCGCGCAGGGACAGGCGCATATCAAGAGCACCTTCAACAACACCATCGTATCGATTACCGATCCGTCCGGTGCTGTTATCTCGTGGGCTTCGGCCGGCGAGGTAGGCATGAAGGGCTCGCGTAAGTCGACCCCGTACGCTGCTCAGATGGCCGCTGAATCTGCCGCTAAGCGCGCGCAGGAGCACGGCATGCGCAAGGTTGACGTTTTCGTCAAGGGCCCGGGCTCGGGACGCGAAACCGCGATCCGTTCGCTGCAGGCTGCTGGCCTTGAGGTTGGATCCATCCAGGATGTTTCCCCAAGTGCCCACAACGGTTGCCGCCCATCAAAGCGTCGCCGCGTCTAATTGATTCGCTAGGCTGAGCCTAAAGAAGTCACCGAGCCATTCTTGCCGAATGGGTCGGTGACGTTCTTGGACTCTCATGCCTGCAACAGACGAACGGCCAACAGGCTACCGTCGTTTCCACCCCCGTGAGGCGTCATATAGCGGACGCTCGCTGAAAGGAAATGTAAGTGCTCATTACGCAGCGCCCAACCCTGACCGAAGAAGTAGTTTCCGAGAATCGCTCCCGGTTCATCATTGAACCGTTGGAGCCAGGCTTTGGTTACACCCTAGGCAACTCACTCCGCCGTACCCTGTTGTCCTCGATCCCTGGTGCAGCTGTCACCAGTGTTCGACTCGACGGTGTATTGCACGAGTTCTCTACCGTAGCCGGTGTCAAGGAAGACGTCACCGAACTGGTTCTTAACATCAAGAACCTGTCGGTCTCTTCCGAGCACGACGAGCCGGTCGTCGCCTACCTGCGCAAGCAGGGCCCAGGCGTCGTCACCGCAGCGGATATCACCCCACCAGCGGGTGTAGAGTTCCACAACCCTGAGCTGCACATCGCTACCTTGAACGCCAATGGCAAGTTCGATTTGGAACTGACCATCGAGCGTGGCCGTGGCTATGTGTCAGCTGCTCAGAACAAGAGTGCCGACACCGAGATCGGTCGAATCCCAGTTGATTCGATCTACTCGCCGGTGCTGAAGGTGACCTTCCGCGTGGAAGCTACCCGTGTTGAGCAGCGCACCGACTTCGATCGCTTGATCGTTGACGTTGAAGCAAAGCCGTCGATCACCCCGCGTGATGCTGTTGCATCCGCAGGTACCACGCTGGTTGAGTTGTTCGGTTTGTTCCGCGAACTGAACACCGCAGCCGAAGGTATCGAAATCGGCCCATCGCCAACGGATGCAGCTTTGGCTGCAGACATGGCGCTGCCGATCGAGGATCTGGAACTGACCGTTCGCTCGTACAACTGCTTGAAGCGTGAGGGCATCCACTCCGTGGGTGAACTCGTAACTCGCTCCGAGGCCGACCTGATGGACATCCGTAACTTCGGTGCGAAGTCCATTGACGAAGTCAAGGCCAAGCTTGTTGAACTGGGTCTAGCACTGAAGGATTCCCCTCCAGGGTTCGACCTTGCCGCTCGTAGTGCCATCGAAGATGGCGACGACGTCTACGACGAAGGCCTGTAAAGACCTTAGTCTCGCGACACACTACTTCACCCGACCTGCCGGTCACATACCGGCGGACTCGGTCATTCATCTAGGAGAACTACCATGCCTACCCCTACTAAGGGTCCGCGTCTCGGCGGCAGTGCAGCACATGAGCGATTGATCTTCGCTAACATGTCCGCACAGCTCTTCGAGAACAAGAAGATCACCACCACCCTGACCCGCGCCAAGCGTCTGCGTCCACACGCAGAGCGCCTGATCACCTTCGCAAAGCGTGGAGATCTGGCCTCGCGTCGTCGCGTCCAGTCGGTTATCGCTTCGCGCTCGCGCACCAACAAGTCGATCGTTCACGAGCTGTTCGCGAACATCGCACCTGCTATGGCCGATCGCCAGGGTGGCTACACCCGCATCACCCGGATTGGTAACCGCAAGGGCGACAACGCTCCTATGGCTGTTATCGAACTGGTTATGGAACCGGTTTCGCCAAAGCAGGCAGTCGTCAAGGAAGCCACCCAGGCTACCGAGAAGGCAACCGAAGCTACCACCGAAGAAGCCTAAGCCTGAGCTTGTGAATCTTCACCGGTAAAACGGTCAAGTTATCCCCGGACATTCCGCAAGGAATGTCCGGGGATTTCTCTTTAATCGCAGAATTTGAAAGAGCTGAAGCAAGCGCGGCAGGGCCTACAGGTCGTTAAGCCCTGGGCACGTCGTTTCCAGCTTGTCGGAAAGCGCGCGGTTCTCCGCGGTATCCAGCAACGACATCTTCACTTGCATCTGCTGGGTACTGAGCGAGTCATCGGAGACCACGGCAATGAACTCGTCTGTATTGTCGGCGTAGGCGGCCAAATCAGCGGAAAACTCAGCTTCGGCTTGGTCTGCCACACTGCGGAAGATTGCAGATATTTTTTTGCCCTGCTCCACGGTATCGCCGAGGCTGCCCGTGCTGTCGGTGTCGAGATTCTGCTCTTTGGCCTGGTTGATGATCTCTTGGCAGGCTTCTTCATTTGACAGAGGTTTCTCCGCGCATGCGCCCAAGCCGAAGGTGGCAGCTAAGGTGATAGCGCTTATTGCAGTCATGCGGGTGAAATTCATGGATGCTCCAAGCCGTTGGTGTTCGATGATCGTTAGGCTCACCACGAAATACTCGTGAAAAGCCACTACCGCCAATTATAGCGAGCCGTTAGCCTTATTTAGCCGACATGAAGCGTTCAATCACTTGCAGTCACTTTCAGTAGGCCAGGCTGCTCAGTTCATTGCGAACAATTCCCAGTTGGAATTCGGGCGCTATCTCAGAGGATAATTGAAAGCATGAATTCGCAGTCAGAGGTCATTGATCCCTTCGGTACCACCGCTCTGGGTACTAGTTCGTCCCCGGCGCTGATCCGCATGCGCATGGTGCTTGGCTACGACGGCGCCGCCTACAACGGCTGGGCGCGGCAGCCCAATGTCGTCGGGGTGCAGCAGCTGGTCGAAGAGGCGTTGGAAACCCTGATCCGCCGCCTGATCCGGGTGGTCGTCGCCGGACGCACCGATGCCGGGGTGCACGCGCGCCGGCAGGTAGTCCACTTCGATCTGACCGAGGAGGAGTATCTGGCTCTGCCGCGCAATTCGGATCTGGAGCCTGGCCCGGCGCTCCTGCGCCGCATCAACGGCCTCTTGGGCCGCCAGGATAAGGCCGTGTGGGTTCATGAAGTGGCCAAGGCCGCCGAGGGTTTCGACGCACGCTTCTCCGCCTTGGCTCGTCGCTATTCCTACCGGATCGCCGACGGCATCCACCGCTGGGATCCGCTGAGCCGGCAGCTGACCATGTGGTACCGCGAGGACATAAACATTGACCTGTTAAACGCCGAGGCCCGGTCGGTCCTCGGACGCCACGACTTCCTCTCCTACTGCAAGCCGCGCCCGCGAGCGACCACTATCCGCACGCTGCAGGAGTTCCACTTCAGCCGTGCCGAGGACGGCAACATCCTGGTGCGCTTGAAGGCCGACGCGTTTTGCCACAATATGGTGCGCTCGCTGATCGGGGCGGCGCTGCGTGTGGCTAGCGGCAGGGAAGAGCCCGGTTTTCTGGCCGAACGCCTGGCGCTGATGGTGCGCGATTCGAAGTCGATTCTGGCTCATCCGCACGCGTTGGTGCTCGAAGAGGTCTACTATCCTGATGACCACGAGCTGGCCGAGCGAGCGGCACTTACCAGGGCAAGGCGCGACGTTTCGCAGAAGGATTCATTAAAAGACCTCGATTAATGACCCTTTGGGTGTCATTGCTCACCAAGAGGCACCTTTGTTTTGGTCGTCTGAGTGTTAATCGGCTAAACTTTTATGAGTTGTGTATGTCCACGTTCGACACTACACGCCCAAGCGTGACGGCTTAGTTGCATAGTCGCTGGTCTGCTGGGTGTGCGAACAATATATGGACGGCCGGTCATCATCAGTCCTCACCTGACGTACTGGTCTAAGCACAAGAACAACACGACAGTGCTCGTCACTGGAGGATCTCACGCCTCGACACCTGCGACTGTTTGACCAGAAACGAATCAACGTAAGGCAATTACTGTGCGTACGTACACCCCTAAGCCGGCTGACCAGACTCGTCAGTGGTTTGTCATTGACGCCACCGACGTAGTACTCGGCCGTCTCGCCGTCCAGGCCGCAACCCTGCTGCGCGGCAAGCATAAGCCAACCTTCGCAGCTCACATGGACATGGGCGACCATGTCATCATCATCAACGCCGAGAAGGTCGCCCTGACCGGTAAGAAGCTGAAGGACAAGCGCGCCTACCGTCACTCGGGCTTCCCGGGCGGTCTGAAGAGCGTTAACTACGCCGAGCTCCTCGAGAAGAACCCAGTTCTGGCCGTCGAGAAGGCCATCAAGGGCATGCTTCCAAAGAACAAGCTTTCCGACGCTCAGCTGTCCAAGCTGAAGGTATACCGCGACGCCGAGCACCCACACGCTGCTCAGGCTCCAAAGGTACTGGAAATCAGCCAGGTCGCTCAGTAGTACTGGCCCCGAGAACAAAGACTTAATAGGAGATTATCGTGGCTGAGAACGCTGAAGAGACCACCGAATTCGAAGGCGAAACCCCTTCGACTTACACCACCGAGACCGCTGCATCGACCGTCGTAGCCGACACCGAGCGCGCTCCACTAACCGTTCCAGGTGGCGCAGTAGGCCGCCGCAAGCAGGCTATTGCCCGCGTTCGCCTGATCCCAGGCTCGGGCAACTGGGTCGTCAACGGCCGCACCCTGGAAAACTTCTTCCCTAACAAGCTGCACCAGCAGGATGTTAACGAGCCATTCAAGGTTCTGGGTCTAGAAGGCGCATACGATGTTATCGCCCGTATCCACGGTGGCGGCATCTCCGGCCAGGCCGGCGCATTGCGTCTTGGCATTGCCCGCTCGCTGAACGAGATCGATCGCGATGCAAACCGCGCGGCGCTGAAGAAGGCCGGCTACTTGACTCGTGACGCACGCGTCATCGAGCGCAAGAAGGCTGGTCTCAAGAAGGCCCGCAAGGCTTCGCAGTTCTCGAAGCGCTAAACCTTACCCACAGGTTTCCCAAAGGCCCGCATCTTCGGATGCGGGCCTTTGGCCTTTAAACGGCCGTTTGTGACCTCCTGGCCATTAAAGTTTTCTCACATAGCGTTCCAAAGCTCACATACGCACG
Source organism: Glutamicibacter sp. AOP12-B1-11 (assembly GCF_052379245.1). Lineage (NCBI taxonomy): Bacteria > Bacillati > Actinomycetota > Actinomycetes > Micrococcales > Micrococcaceae > Glutamicibacter > Glutamicibacter sp. AOP12-B1-11. Next base: position 163,099 of record NZ_JBQSYL010000003.1, read on the forward strand.
GGTAAATCGATGCGCAGGGCTTATGATTGACGATGATGGCAAGGTTATTTGGGACCGATGGGGTCCGAGGAAAAGCAAACGAGTTATTAACCCCCGAGCTGGCGCTGGATCTAGCGCAAGCAGCTTCGGTGGTTCTTGGTTTAAGTCAGTCGGAAGACGGACGCAAGCCGGTTGCCGTGGTGGCGAAGGATCCGCGTATCAGCGGCGACTTCCTCTCCGCCGCGATCGAGGCTGGTCTGGCCGCTTCCGGTGTTGACGTTAAGGATGCGGGCACGCTGCCGACTCCGGCCGCCGCATTCCTGGTCGGTGATCTCAACGCCGACTTCGGCGTGATGATCTCCGCCTCGCATAATGCCGCGCCGGATAACGGCATCAAGTTCCTGGCCCGGGGAGGCAAGAAGCTGGACGACGCGTTGGAAGACGCGATCGAAGCCTGCCTGGACATGCCGAACCCGCGCCCCACCGGTGGCGCCGTAGGACGGATCTCGCGTTTCTCCGACGCCGAGGACCGCTACATCATGCACCTGCTGGCGGCTATGCCAAACCGCCTCGAAGGCGTTAAGGTGGTTCTGGACTGCGCCCACGGCGCGGCTTCGGGCTGCTCGCCAGAGGTATTCAAGAACGCCGGCGCAGAGGTCATTGTCATCGGCGCCGAGCCAGATGGCATCAACATCAATGACGGCTACGGCTCCACCCACCTGGAAAAGCTCCAGGCCGCCGTGCTCGAGCACGGTGCGGACCTGGGCATCGCCCACGACGGCGACGCGGACCGCTGCCTCGCGGTGGACCACGAGGGCACCGTCGTTGACGGGGATCAGATCATGGCCGTGATGGCCATCGACCTCAAAGCCCGCGGCGAGCTGGTTGATGACACTCTGGTAGCTACCGTGATGAGCAATCTCGGTTTGAAGATCGCCATGGAAGAAGCCGGCATCACGCTCAAGCAGACCGGCGTCGGAGACCGCTACGTGCTCGAAGGCATGCGCGAAGGCAACTACTCGCTGGGCGGCGAGCAGTCCGGCCATGTCATCTTCAGCAAGTACGCCACCACCGGTGACGGGGTGCTGACCGGCCTGCTGCTGGCAGCCCGCGTGAAGGCCACCGGCAAGACCCTCAAGGAGCTTGCCTCCGTGCTCACCGTCCTGCCGCAGGTACTGATCAATGTGCGCGGCGTGGACAAGGCAGGGGTTGCCGAGTGCGAACCGCTGCTCAATGAGATCGCCGGGACCGAGGCCCGCCTGGGTTCCACCGGACGGGTGCTCTTGCGCCCCTCGGGCACCGAGCCAGTGGTTCGCGTGATGGTCGAGGCCGCCACCCAGGACCAGGCCCAGCTCGAAGCGGAGCTGCTGGCCGGCGCCGTGGCAACCCACCTGGCGCTTTAAGGCAACCACCCAGTAAACATCAAGAAAACTCACACCCCCGTACCGCGTTCCCGCAGGGATCATGGTGCGGGGGTGTGGCATGCTAACTAGTAGTTATTGGGTTAGATATCTGGGGAGTAGTACTTCGTGACTTTGCGTATCAGCGTCATCGGCACCGGCTATCTTGGTGCAACCCATGCAGCGTGCATGGCAGAACTGGGCTATGAGGTCATCGGCCTGGATGTTAATCCGGAGAAGCTCCAGGCACTGGCTGCCGGGATCCTACCCTTCCACGAGCCGGGCCTGCCCGAGCTGCTGCGCAAGCATGTTTCCAGCGGGCGCCTGCGGTTCACCGACTCCTACGCGCAGGTGGCCGAACTGGCCGACATCCACTTTGTCACCGTCGGCACCCCGCAGCGCGCGGACTCCCAATCTGCGGATATGAGCTACGTGGATGCGGCGGTGGATTCCCTGGTGGAGCACATCAGCGGCGAGGCGCTGATCGTGGGCAAATCCACGGTGCCCGTGGGCACAGCCCGCCGGCTGGCCGAACGCATCGAAGCCACCGCGAGCCCGGAAAGCCACATCACCCTGGCCTGGAACCCGGAGTTCCTGCGCGAGGGCTTCGCCGTGAAAGACACACTGACACCGGACCGCCTGGTCTACGGCCTGGCGGATGAGAGCGCGCTGGGCAAGCTGCGCGAGGTCTACGCGCCGATCCTCGCCGCCGGCACCCCCGAGGTCGTCACCGACCTGGAAACCTCGGAGCTGGTCAAGGTAGCCGCCAACGCGTTCCTGGCCACCAAGATCTCCTTCATCAACGCCTTCGCCGAAGTCACCGAGAACGTCGGCGGGGACATCAAGACGCTGGCCGACGCGATCGGCCACGATGCGCGCATTGGACGCAAATTCCTCAACGCCGGCGTCGGATTCGGCGGCGGCTGCCTGCCCAAGGACATCCGCGCCCTCCAGGCCCGGGTCAGCGAGCTGGGCCTGAGCCAGACCATGGGCTTCCTCGCCGAGGTGGACCAGATCAACCTGCGCCGCCGCGACCGCGTGGTGTCGCTGGCCTCCTCGATCCTGGGGGAGCAGCTGGCGGGCAAGCGGATCTGCGTGCTCGGGGTGACCTTCAAGCCCGACAGCGACGACGTGCGTGACTCGCCGGCGCTGGATATCGCGGTGCGGCTGTACAACTCCGGGGCCGAAGTTTCGGTCTATGACCCGGAGGGCAATAAGAACGCGGCCGGACGATTCCCAAGGCTGAACTACGTGGACTCCTGGCGCGAGGCGGCGAAGGCCGCGGACCTGGTGCTGCTGCTGACCGAATGGAAGGAATTCCGGGCGCTGGACCCCCAAGAGCTCGGCGAGGTCGTTGGCACCCGGGCCCTGATCGATGGGCGCAATGTGCTGGACCGCCCGATGTGGCGCGAGCAGGGCTGGGTTATCACCGGGCCCGGCGAGAAGTTCGAGCTCGACTAACAGTAATCCCTGAAAAGAAAATGTGGTCTCTGCGTATCGCGCAGAGACCACATTTTTCTGATTTAAAAGGTTTTTGCCTAGAAGCCGAATTCCTTCATGACCGCCGGCAGGTTGTCGATCAAGCGCGAGGCGCTCACAGTACCCTCTGCGGCGCTCACCCGGCCCAGATGGCCATGGATGACAGCCGCGCAGGCGGTGAGCTCCATCAGGCGGCCATTGCTGACGGTTTCCAGGCCCTGGATGCCCGTCAGCGAGCTGTCGGAGAGAAGATAGCCGAGAATGCCCGTGAGCACGTCTCCAGAGCCTGCGGTCGCCAGCTGGGCCGCCGCATGGCAGACCACGAGGTTGGCACCGTCCGGGGCGACCACATAGCTGGTCGGCCCCTTCAGCAGCACCACCGCGTTGTAGGCAAGAGCCACCCAACGGGTCCAGCGGATCGGGTCCTGGGCGACTTCCTCGGTGGTGACGCTCACCCCGGCGCGGCGCAGCAGCATGCGAAGCTCCTTGGCATGCGGGGTCAGCACACGTGGCTGCTCGCTGGGTCCGGCGGGAACCACGTCCAGTCCGCTGGCGTCGATGACCGCCGGCTGGCGGCTGTCGAATACGTTGGCGATAACCCCGGTGGGGGGAGTGCGGCTGTCGATTCCCGGGCCAATGGCCCAGGCCGAAATCTTCGCGCCGCGCCCGTGGAGGTGGCGCCGAGCCAAAGACAAAGCCTCGGAGATCTGCTGGTCATCCAGCGGAACGGTTTCCGGTGCGGCGATGGACAGCAGTGGCTGCACCTCTCCGGGTACATGGGTACGCAGCAGGCCTGCACCGCAGGCCACCGCGGCCCGTGCGGTCAGCAGCGCGGCACCGGGGTAGAGCGCGGAGCCGGCAATGAGGCCGAGGACGCCACGTTCGTACTTGTGGCGCCCGGCGTCCCGCCAGCTGCGGTGCTCGTCCAGCAGCGCACGGGCCGAGAGCTCATCGACCAAATCGGTTTCCGGGCTGAGCGCGGAAAAATCAAAGTCCAGGCTGGCCACCTGAATCTCACCGGTCACCAAGGGAGCATCGCGGGAGATCAGTCCGGTTTTCAGCGCCCCGAAAGTGACGGTGCGCTGGGCAAGCAGCACCCGGTCATCGGCAACGCCGGTTTCGCAGTCCAGCCCCGAGGGAACATCGCAGGCCAGGACGCGCGCGCCGGTGGGCAGCTGGGGCAGCTGTGCTCCGGGGCGGTAGCCAATTCCATAGATCGCATCGATGACCAAGGCCGCCGCAGCCAGTTCGGACTGGCCTGCTGCCACCGGCTTCACGGTGCCGGAAGCAGCGGTATAGGCCTTCAAGGCTTCGGTGTGGCAGGTGTCGGTGCACTGCAGGGCGAGGGTCTGGTAGCCGCGCTGGGCCAGTTCGGCCAAGGCATAGAGCCCATCACCGCCGTTGTTGCCCGGGCCGATCAGAGCGACCACCAGGGTGTCGGTGGCCGTTGGCGCTTGGGACAGCATGCTCTCGGCCGCGGCGGCGAGTTCACCGGCGGCGGCGCGCATCAGCGCTTCACTTCCACGTGTGGAGATCTCTTGGGCCTCGACCGCACGGACTTGCGCAACACTGTAGACAGGGATCATAAGACAAACTTTACTCACCCAAGCGGTGATACGCCCGTTTTAACTGCTAACGTGTCGTTTTATCGCTCGGCGACAACCATGGCCACGGCCATATCGCCGTCATGCGACATGGTCAGATGCCAGGAAGTAATGCCGCGCAGTTCACTGGCGGCGGCGACGGTCCCGCGAATGAGCACCTGCGGATCTCCGGCCTCGTCCTTGGCGATGGTGCAATCCTGCCAATTCATCCCCACCGGGGCGCCCAGAGCCTTGGCGATGGCCTCCTTGGCGGCGAATCGCACGGCCAGGGAGCGAAGCGGCAAATCGCGTTCCACGGCGGTGAAGAGTCGTTCACGCAGGCGTGGGGTGCGTTCGAGCTGTCGGCCAAAGCGTGGCACGTCGACAATGTCGACACCGATTCCTGCAATCATGATCTCCAGTCTATCCAGAGCTCTTGAAGACAAAAAATTGCGGGCACCCCCGAAGGGACGCCCGCAAGATTCTATGGTGCAGAGTGGATTACTCCACGGTCACCGACTTGGCCAGGTTTCGAGGCTGGTCCACATCGAAGCCCTTGGCCGAGGCAAGTTCGCAAGCGAAGAGCTGCAGCGGCACGGTGGCCAGCAGCGGCATCAGCAGCGTTGGAGTCTCCGGGACGTAGAAGACCCACTCGGAGTAGTCCTTCACATCGTGATCTCCGTCTTCGGCGATGACCAGGGTCTTGGCGCCACGGGCGCGGACCTCCTGGATGTTCGAGACAACCTTCGAGTGCAGCGAATCGCGGCCGCGCGGGGAAGGAACCACCACGAAGACCGGCTGGCCGTCGTCGATCAGGGCGATCGGACCGTGCTTCAGCTCGCCGGCGGCAAAGCCCTCGGCGTGGATGTAGGCGATCTCCTTGAGCTTCAGCGCGCCTTCCATAGCTACCGGGTAACCGACGTGGCGGCCCAGGAACAGCACCGAGGAAGCGTCTTCCATCGAGCGGGCGAGTTCCTTGATCTCGTCCGCGCGGTCCAGGATGTCCTGGATCTTCGCCGGGATCTTGCCCAGGTCGGCCAAGATGTCCTTGATCTGGCCCTGGAAGAGGTTGCCGCGCAGCTGCGCCAGGTACAGGCCCAGCAGGTAAGTGGCGGTGATCTGCGCCAGGAAGGCCTTGGTGGAAGCCACCGCGATCTCCGGGCCGGCGTGGGTGTAGAGCACCGCGTCGGATTCGCGGGGGATGGTCGACCCGTTGGTGTTGCAGATCGACATGGTCTTGGCGCCCTGCTCCTTGGCGTAGCGCACGGCCATCAAGGTGTCCATGGTTTCCCCGGACTGGGAGATCGAAACAATCAGGGTCTTTTCGTCAACGATCGGCTCGCGATAGCGGAACTCGTGGGAGAGCTCCACCTCGACCGGAATGCGGCACCAGGATTCGATGGCGTATTTGGCCACGGAACCGGCGTAAGCGCTGGTACCGCAGGCGAGCACAACGATCTTGGAGATCTTGGAAAGTTCTTCCGGATCGATGCGCAGCTCATCGAGGGTCAGCCGGCCATCGGCGTCCGAGCGGCCCAGCAGGGTGTCGGCCACGGCGGCTGGCTGGTCGAAGATTTCCTTCTCCATGAAGGAAGGGAAGCCGCCCTTTTCGGCGCTGGCCGCATCCCAGTCAACGTGGAATTCCTTGCCTTCGGCAGGGTTGCCGTCGAAGTCGGTGATGCTGTGGGTATTCGGGGTGATGGTCACGATCTGGTCCTGGCCCAGTTCCACCGCACGACGGGTGAAATCGATGAAGCCAGAGACATCGGAACCGAGGAAGTTTTCGCCATCGCCCAGGCCCAGCACGAGCGGGGAGTTGCGGCGGGCTGCCACGACGACGCCCGGGTGGTCTTGGTGAACTGCCAGCAGGGTGAAGGCACCTTCGAGGTGCTTCACGGCCAGCTGCATGGCCAGGGTGAGATCCCCATTGGCTTCGGTGCTGTAGAGCTTGCCCAGCAGGGCGGCTGCAACCTCGGTATCGGTGTCCGAGAGGAGCTCGACCCCTTCGGCTACCAGCTTTGCCTTGATGCCCGCGAAGTTCTCAATGATTCCGTTGTGGATCATTGCAAGCTTGCCGCCATCGGCCAGGTGAGGGTGGGCGTTGCCGTCGCTTGGCCCGCCGTGGGTGGCCCACCGAGTGTGGCCGATACCGGTGTGAGACCCCGGCAACGGTTCCTCGGCGATAACATTTTCCAGGTTGACAAGTTTGCCAGCCTTCTTGCGTGAGTGAATGGCACCATCGGCGACCACGGCAACACCGGCCGAGTCATAACCGCGGTACTCCAACCGACGTAAACCTTCAATTAGAACGTCAAGTGCACCGTGATCGGTGACTGAGCTTGACGCTCCCGCATATCCAACAATTCCGCACATAGGAAAAAGCGTACCGGTTGATTCCCCAATGATGGGAGATATCGTGGCGCATCACTCAAAAAGTCGCGTGTCATAGGTCACCGGAGAACGCGACTTAGGGGTCATGTGCAAAGAAAGCGATGGCAAAGTTTGGGTTGTTGGGGTAATCCTTGGCAGAATTTGTCTCCGTGGAACCACAAGGAACGTTAGAGACACCGATTACCCCTTTCGTCGAGCTAGAGCGCGAGACCTGGGCCCGTCTCTCTAACAAGATGGAACAACCCCTCAACGAAGAGGATATTGAACGGCTGCGCGGTTTAGGCGACGCATTGGACCTCGATGAGATTCGCGACGTATACCTGCCATTGAGCCGTTTGCTGTACCTCTATGTCCAAGGCGCCGGGGCGACGCACCGGGCAACAACGACATTCCTCGGCGAGCAAACGAACCGCACGCCCTTTGTCATCGGCGTCGCCGGGTCGGTGGCGGTAGGCAAGTCCACCACCGCCCGCGTGCTTCGCGACATGCTGCGCCGCTGGCCGGAAACCCCGGACGTGCAGCTGATTACCACCGACGGGTTCCTCTACCCCAACGCCGAGCTCGAACGCCGCGGCATCATGGATCGCAAGGGATTCCCGGAGTCCTATGACCGCCGCGCGCTGCTGCGCTTTGTCTCGGCGGTGAAGTCCGGCGTTCCGGAAGTCGGTGCCCCGGTGTATTCGCATCTGACCTACGACATCATTCCCGAGGAGCGCAATGTGGTTCGCTCGCCGCAGGTGCTGATCGTCGAGGGGCTCAACGTCTTGCAGCCGGCGCGGACCCGTTCGGATGGAACCGTGGGGTTGGCGCTCAGCGACTTCTTCGACTTCTCCGTCTATGTCGATGCGCGGACCAAGGACATTGAAGAGTGGTACATCCGCCGTTTCATGAACCTGCGCTCGGGCGCCTTCGCCGACCCGGCGAGCTACTTCCACCGCTATGCGCAGCTGACCGACGACGAGGCGCGCGAGACGGCACACGGCATCTGGAAGCGCATCAACGAACCGAATTTGAAGGAAAATGTGCTGCCTACCCGTGGCCGTGCGCAGTTGGTGCTGCGCAAGAGCGCGGATCATTCGGTGCACCGGATGCTGCTTCGCAAAATCTAGACATTCTTCCTAACGGGAACCGAATTTCTTACAAAATTTAAGTTTTCGCGCAAAATGTCCGCTCTCGCTGTGTTTTTGCTGTGTATGCTCAAATCATGCTTAAGGGATTCCGCGATTTTATAATGAAGGGCAACGTCGTCGATCTGGCGGTTGCCGTTGTGATCGGTGCCGCATTCGGTGCCGTAATTACCGCCCTGGTCGACAATGTGCTGATGCCATTGATCGCCGCTTTGGTCGGTTCGCCATCATTCGATGGCTTCCTGCTACTGACCATCAACGGAGTTGACATCAAGTTCGGTGTCTTCCTGACCGCACTGGTCAACTTCCTGTTGATCGCAGCAGCTGTCTACTTCGCACTGGTGCTGCCAATGACGAAGGCCAACGAAGCAATGGCCCGCCGCCGCGGCATTGTCGATGAAGAAGATCCTATCGACCCACAGCTGGCCTTGCTGGAGCAGATCCGCGACGAACTGAAAACACTCCGCTAACAACCCACACAAACGCGCAAGGGCCGCTGCTCTCAAACATGTTTTGAGCGTAGTGGCCCTTTACCTTTAACCTGCCAACGGGCGGTGGTCCGGCGGCGACGGGTACCAGCGCGGCATCGGTTGCGGAAAAGTGGGAAGATAGTTTGGTGAACTCTGAATCTCTTGAGGAAATCAACGCGCCGGAAGCAGGCGACACCGCTCCTTACATTGGTTGGGAACGCCGTGCAGTAATCGACCTGTCCGCGATCCGCAGCAACGTCAAGCAAGTCGCCGACCTGGTGGCCCCGGCTAAAGTCATGGCCGTGGTCAAGGCCGACGGATACGGGCACGGAGCTTTGCCGGTTGCCACCGCGGCACTGGAGGCCGGTGCGCGCTGGATTGGCTGCGCCCATGTGGCCGAGGCCCTCGCCCTGCGCGAGGCGGGCATCGAGGCGCCCATGCTCGCCTGGCTGCACACCAATGACACGCCATTCGAAAAGGCCATCTCCGAGGGAATCGACCTCGGAGTCTCCGGCTGGGATCTGGAGCTGATCGCGGCCGCCGCGCAGGCGGTACAGACCCCGGCCCGCATCCACCTGAAGGTTGATACCGGGCTTGGACGCAACGGATCCACCATGGCCGACCTTCCCTCCTTGCTGGAACGCGCCGCGAAGTTCCAATCCGAAGGCCTGCTGCGCGTCGTAGGAGTGTTCTCCCACCTTGCGGTCGCCGATGAACCAGAGCGCCCCGAAACGGATCTGCAGCTCGAGGTCTTCGACCAGGCCATCGAAATGGTGGAGGCGGCCGGCTTCAATCTCGAAATGCGCCACGTCGCCAATACCCCGGCGATTCTCTCCCGCCCGGACTCGCACCACGAAATGGTGCGCTTAGGTCTTGGCCTCTACGGGTTGAGCCCGTTCGAAGGTGAAACACCGGCCACCTATGGATTGCGTCCGGCAATGAAGCTGGTCACCAAGGTCGCCAACGTGAAAAAGGTCAACACCGGGCAGGGCGTCTCCTACGGGCTGCGCTACCTCACCGCAAAAGAAACCTATCTGGCGCTGATCCCGATGGGATACGCCGATGGACTTCCACGCGTGGCTACCGGTGCTCCGGTCACCATCCACGGCAAGACCTATCCGGTGCGTGGCACGATCGCCATGGACCAGTGCGTTATTGATCTGGGGCTGGATATTGATCCGGCCGAATTCCTCGGTGCCGAAGCGATCATCTTCGGCGAAGGGGGAGAGTCCGCGACCACCTGGGCGCACGCGGCCAACACCATCAACTACGAGATGGTCACCCGCATCTCGCCGCGCGTACCGCGCTACTACGTTGAGGGAACCTGGGGCCAAGCCGGTGACTAAAGAAGTTCTGGAATTCAGCTGCCAATTAGAAGACCTGACCGCTACCGAAGCACTCGGTGAAGCCCTGGGCGGTCAGCTGTCCGCAGGGGACTTGGTGATCCTCACCGGATCTCTTGGAGCAGGCAAGACCACCTTGACGCAATCGCTCGGGCTGGGACTGAACGTCCGCGAGGGAATCATCTCGCCCACCTTCGTGCTCGCCCGCCAGCACCCGTCATTGGGGAATGGGCCGGGGCTGATCCATGTGGACGCCTACCGGCTCAACGGGGATAGCGACGTGGACACCCTGGATCTGGAATCCACCCTGACCGATTCGGTCACCGTGGTGGAGTGGGGCCTTGGCAAGGTTGAGCACTTGAGCGATTCGCGGCTGGAAATCCAGCTGGACCGTGAGGTCTGGGCCGTTCCGGCGAGCAACCCGTGGGAAGAATCAGACGAAGAGCTCGACGAGCCTCGCCTATTCACGCTCAAGGCCATAGGCCCGCGCTGGGCCGACGAGAATTTCACCGAACTGAAAAACGCTTTGCTGCAGGCCATCGGGCTGCAACACTCGGGAGAAACACATGCCTAACTATCTGTCCATAGACACCTCGGCGCATGCCTCGGTGGCGCTGGTCGATTACACCACTGGTTCAGTAATCGCTCAGAGAACCTCGCCGAAAGGCAACGACCAGACCGAAACTCTGGCCAGCTACGTCCGGGACCTGCTGGAGGGGAACAATGAAGAGGGCAAGAACTTGGCTGGCATCTTCGTTGGTGTGGGCCCTGGCCCCTTTACCGGACTGCGCGTCGGCCTGGTGGCTGCACGCACGTTCGGCTTTGTCTGGAACGTTCCGGTCCATGGAGTCATGTCGCTGCATGCGCTCGCCGAACGTGTGCTTCGTTCCGGTGAGAACCCGAAAGAATTCGTGGTGGCCTCGGATGCCCGTCGTAAGGAACTGTACTGGGCGCGCTATGACGCAGAGGGTAAACTGCTGGACGGTCCGCATGTATCCGCTGCTACTGAGCTGCCTGTGCTACCGGTTTATGGCGTGGGCGCTGGCTTGTATAAGGAACAGCTGGAATCCGTTGGTAGCCAGCCACGGGAACGTTCCTTTGACTGGGTAATCGATGCACGGCATCTGGCCCATCGTGGCATGGATGACCTGGCATCTGGACTCGATCTGTCGGATACCGCTCCGCAATACCTGCGTGAATCCGATGCCCAGGTACCGGCGTTCATGAAGAAGGCCAAGGCATGAGCATTACCCTTCGCGAGATGACATCCGAAGACATTCCCGCAGTCCACACGCTGGAAACCCAGCTGTTCCCCGAGGACGCTTGGCCACTGGCCGGATTCGAAGCCGAGCTGGCCCAGCTGGAGACTCGAAAATACTGGGTCTATGAGGACGCCGGTAAGATCATCGGCTACGCCGGCTTATGCACCGTGCTGCCAATCGCCGACGTGCAAACCATCGCGATCATTCCCGAGTACCAAGGCCAAGGACTAGGCCGGGCACTGCTGACGGAACTGATCAACACCGCACGGGCCAATCGTGCCTTGGATCTGATGCTCGAGGTGCGCTTTGACAACCCCTCAGCCATTGGACTCTATGAGTCCATGGGATTTGAGACCATCCATCGCCGCCCGCGCTACTACAAGGGTGGCATCGATGCGCTGATCATGCGCCTTCCACTGCACGCGCTAGATACTCCGGAGGCCACCGAATGAGCACCCCACAGCACCCCCTAGTACTGGGCATCGAATCCTCTTGTGATGAAACAGGAATCGGGATCGTGCGCGGCACCCAATTGCTGGCCAACACCGTATCCAGCTCCATGGATGAACACGTGCGCTTTGGGGGAGTCATCCCGGAGATCGCCGCACGCGCGCACCTCGAAGCGTTTGTGCCCACCTTGGAGCAGGCGCTCGCCGAAGCAGACGTAACTCTGGAAGAAATCGACGCGATCGCAGTGACCAGCGGTCCCGGGCTAGCTGGTGCGCTGATGGTGGGTGTGGCTGCGGCAAAGGCGCTGGCGCTGGCTACCGGAAAGCCGCTGTACGGAATCAACCACCTAGTGGCGCATGTGGGCGTCGGCGTGCTGGAAGGCACGGTCCTTCCACCGACCTTCGGAGCGCTGCTGGTCTCCGGCGGGCATACGGAGATCCTGAAGGTCACCTCGTTGACCAACGATGTGCAGCTGCTCGGTGCGACCATCGATGACGCGGCGGGCGAAGCCTATGACAAGACCGCCCGCTTGCTGGGCCTGGGCTATCCGGGTGGACCGGCCATCGACAAGGCCGCCAAAGACGGAGACAAAAAGGCGTTCCGTTTCCCGAGAGGGCTGTCGCTGCCGAAGTTCGTGGGCTCCGCCGAAAAACCGGGCAAGCACCGGAACAACTTCTCCTTCTCTGGGCTGAAGACCGCGGTGGCTCGCTGCGTGGAGCACTTCGAAGCCAACGGGGAAGTAGTCCCCGTGGCAGATATTGCCGCATCTTTCCAAGAAGCTGTGGTGGACGTGATTACCTCCAAGGCTGTTCGCGCTATGCAGGAGAATGGGCTAAAGACCTTACTGCTTGGTGGGGGAGTCGCAGCCAATACTCGTCTTCGGGAACTGCTTGCGGCACGTTGTGCTTCGGCTGGCATCACGTTAGTGGTTCCGCCGTTCTCGCTGTGCACGGATAACGGGGGCATGGTTGCCGCGCTTGGAGCTCAGTTAGTGGCCGCTGGCGCCGAGCCTTCGGGCCTGGATTTTGCTACAGATTCGTCGCAACCGGTCACTAATATTGTGCTGGAGCCACGCGGCTAAGTATCTGGCTAGAGATGCAGTAAGCGTCCGTACCCTTCGGGGTGCGGACGCTTACTGCGTTGATCATGTAGATGAGTAGGAGCCTGCAATAACCCGGTTGCGGAGTTCGCCAATTCCCTCAACACGGCAGAAGACCTCATCGCCCGGGGTGTTCTGGTGACATCTAGCAGGCAGTCCGGTCAAAACGACAGTACCCGGGCGCAGGGTCATGAACGAATGATGATGGTGCATCAACATGAGCTAGATTCTGGCGAACGGTTGAAAACGCGTTAACGGAGCGGGATGCTGTGAGTCTCAATGGCAACCCGCTCCGCTTGAACGAATGCTCAGTTAGGCGTCAACAGCAGTTTTTGAGTGACGAATGAATGGGTCGCCCATGACTTGCTGATCGTCCTTTTTCAGCGCAAAGAATCCGTAGACTCCAGCAAGCAGCACTACCAACGAGATGGTGATGAAGGTCTGGCGGTAGCCCACTTGATCGTGGAGCATGCCCAACGGTGTGGAGAGCAAGACGTTTCCAATTTGCGAAGATACCTGGAACCCAACCATGTACAAGGTTGCAGACAACGCCGGGTTGAAGTGCAGGGTGAAGTAACGGAACACCGGAAGAATGAACAACGGCGTTTCGATGGCGTGCAGCATCTTAATTGCGGAGACGAGCAGGGGATCATCAACGAGCGCGCAGCCCAAGATACGAACGAACATGATGGCGACACCCAAGAGCAGTGCTGAACGAACGCCCACGCGGCGCATTAGCAGAGGTACGAGTCCCAGCATGGCGGCTTCAACGAAGACCTGCACCGAGTTGAGGATGCCATACACTTGCTGACCGGTTTCCTGGTCTTCAAAGAGTCCCGTGTAGAAGTCGGGGAACATTTGCTGATCAAAAACCGTGTAGAACGTCCAGGACAGCATCACGAATACGATGATGAGCCACAGGCTTGGTAAACGGAAAAGGCCCAGCATTTCACGAAAGCCCGGAGTAGATGCTGGAGACAGTTTTCCGCTGGTTGGGAGAGGAGCTACTGGTTTGGCTTCGAAGCGCCAAAGCAACAACATCAGCAGGTGGACCAGTCCGAGTACCGAGCCGATCCAAAAATTCAGCATTGGGTTGATAGTAAACAGGAAGCCTGCAGCCAGTGCCACGACGGCGTAACCGAATGATCCCCACATGCGCGCTTGTCCGTATTCGAAGTTAAAGCGGCGGCTGTAGCGTTCGGTAAGCGCTTCAAAGAGGCCTACGCCTGCAAGGAATCCAACGGAGAATACGACTGCGCCGGCAATAACACCCATCATGAAATGGGACTGCAGCAGCGGCTGGTAGACCCACATGCAGAACGGTCCGGTAAGCGCGGTCACCGCGGCAATTACTACCGCAAGATGCTTTCTCAGACCCAGACGGTCTTGCAGTGCACCATAGCCGAACATCAAGAACAGCGTCACGAGCGAGTTCACCGAATAGACGGTACCGACCTGTGCGCCGCTGAGTCCCAAACCGTTGGATTCGCTGGTGAGCCAAATTTGGAAGAATGACCACCAAATTCCCCATGATGCGAAGAACAGTAGCATCGAGAAGGAACTGTGAAGGTACGTAGGGTTTCTAAGAGTTGTGCTTAGTCCAGTCATCTTTGCCCTGGTTTCTTTGTAATCGTTGGAAAGTTCTTAGTGAGCTAATGCGCGGGAGAAATCATTGACCCACGGTGGATTCGCACCGGCCTGTGCCACGGTTAATGCTGCCGAAGTTAACGCGTGGTGCAGCGCTTGCCTGATATCAGCTGGTTCGGAGGCGGTTCCGGTGCGGAGCGCGTGGGCTAGCTCAGGTAGCGAGAGCACACCGTAAAGAAGTCCGGACATGAACGCGTCACCGGCACCTATGGTGTCTTTCAGGTCTGTCGGCAAGGCCGAGATGTCATATCGATTTCCGTGGGCAACAGCTAGGCAGCCGTCACCACCTTGAGTCATCACCGCGAAAGCTGGCCCGAGGCTGGAAACATGCGCCAATACGTCCCACAGATCCAGATCAGGATAAAGCCACTGAGCGTCTACATCGCTGAGCTTAACGATATGACTCAGTCTCATCAGCAATTCGATTCGTTCGATTGCTGCTTCGCGGTCTTCCACCAGATCTGGACGAAGATTTGGGTCGTAACTACGCAGTGAACCAGTTGCGACATGAGAGAAGGCATCAACGATGCTCTGCCCCGAAGGTTCAATCCACGCGGCAATGGAGCCAGTATGCAAGAGTTCGGTGACGGCGTCTGCTGCCACCGGTGGAATCTGCTGGTGGATATCAAAGGTGTAATGGGCGTTTAGTTGCTCGTCAACGTGAACCTGAGCCACCGAGGTGGCCCGCTCGGTGACCGAGCCGGAAGCTACCTTCACACCTGCTTGCTTCAGATGCTCGGCAATTTGTTGCCCATGGGCATCTTGGCCAAATTCGGTATGGAATTGCACAACATGTCCTAGGCGAGCGAGTCCGACGGCAACGTTCAGTGGTGAACCACCGGGGTGGGCCAAACCCGAGACTACGTCTACTAACGATTCTCCCATGACGGTAATACTGCTCATGCGCTGCGCTCCAAGCTCGTTTCACTCAATGGCAGGACACCCGCAGCTGCGCGCGTGCTGCCGGAGTAATGGAGCACCCCAAAGGCTGGCGCAGCTTCGCCGGTGAGCTGATCGGTCAGCGAACGCCGGCCATCCGCACCCAGAATTTCAATGGAACCATGATCCAGAAGAACCTGGACGACTAGCTCGGTGGAATCCTCCGGTAAAGGCATGCGTTGGCTGGAAGCGTAGAGCTCATGCTCAACCTTGCCTGCGCCGCGGTGGTGCTGAATCAAAGTTGGTTCAACGGTCACTTCGCTGATCACGCTGTGATCTGCGCGGTGCAGGAGCAATCGTGCCTGTCCGGTGAAGTCAGCGGGGAGGCTCAGTTCCAAAAGTGCCGGGGTATTGAGCTCAATGCGCGTATCGCCGGTAAGCACCGCGCTGGTTCGTACAGGGGACTCGGGCAGGCCGCTAAGGCGTTGACGAATTTCAAAACCGCCGTCGCCAAGCTGCACCAAGTCCAGGGTGCGAGCTGCGCTCATGGAACCGCGCCAGCCGTCGTGGGGCAGATCGCGGGCGTAGTCCCAGTTGCTCATCCAAGCGATGATGGTTTGCTGGTCCACAGGCAGGCCGTGGAAACTGACGCCCGCGTAGAAGTCGCGGCCCCAGTCCAGCCAGCTGCCCTGGCTTAGCTGCTCGAAGGCCAGGGAATCATGGGCTTCCTGCTGCTTGTCGGGGGTGAATGTGAAACCGTCAAATTCTCCCACGAAGTATTGGGTTCCGGAGCCACCTGCCACGCCGCCGGGATTCAGCGAAACGAGCAGGACCCACTTGAGCTGATCGTTGCCGGTGACCGGCAGCTGGATGAGGTCCGGGCATTCCCAGATGCCGGCGATGGCTGCTTGCGGGCCGAAGCTAGATGCCTCGGTCCAGTCGATGAGGTTTTCCGAACGGTAGATCAGCACGCGGCGTTCGATGGCTTCTACTGCCACCATGACCCAGCACGAGCCCTGCGCGGATTCGTAGCGGAAGACCTTGGGATCACGGAAGTTCTTGGAACCACGGTCCAGTACCGGGTTCTGTGCGTACTTGGTGAAGGTTGCGCCACCGTCCAGCGAGTAGGCCAGCGCTTGGGACTGGTTGCTTTCGTCCTTGGCTGCCGCGGTGTACACCGCGATGATCGGCGCGGTGCTTCCGTCTCCGAGGCCGCTGGTGTTCTCCCGGTCCACAACGATGGAGCCGGAGAAGATGTCTGCGACATCCCCGTGCAGGATGGCGATGGGAAGTTCGGTCCAGTTCACCAGATCGGTGCTGACCGCGTGTCCCCAGGACATGTAGCCGTGGCCAACTCCGTTGGGGTTGTGCTGGAAGTACAGGTGGTATTGCTCGCCGTCAAAGAACAAACCGTTGGGATCATTGATCCAGTTTTTCTTGGGGGAGAAGTGAAGCTCTGGTCGCATGACCGCGAGTTGTTGTAGTTCGGGCAACGTCGTCATCCTTAATCAAGATATGCTAAATGGATTTAGCATAAGACTGTAACAGCGTCAGGACGTCGCTGCAATAGGCTAGGCTCGAATAATTGCAGGTACCCAGTCGCAAGAAGGACACGTGAATACGCAAAAAGCCAAGCGGGTAACGATAGCTGACGTCTCAGAAGCTTCAGGGATGTCAAAGGCCGCAGTCAGTTTGATCCTGAACAACAAGCCTGGGACCAGGCTTTCTGCAGAGGCCACCGAGAGGGTTCGCGCGGCAGCCAAGGAGCTGGGTTACCGTCCAAATGCTGCCGCCCAGTCATTGCGCAGTGGCAAGACGCGAACCCTGGGACTGATTTCCGATCAGGTCACGGTCACACGTTTTGCTTCCGGCATGATCACCGGAATTCTTCGCGCGGCCGAGGAGCGCGGCCATACGGTGCTGATCGCAGAGACTTTCGGGAAACCTGATCAGCTAGCTGAAGCCATCCAGCAGATGGCTCATCGGGACGTTGATGGTCTTATCCTGGGGTTTATGGATTCGCGGAAACGTGACTTAAAAATCCCGGCCACGGGTCTGCCCACCATATTGGTCAATGGACTTGATGGCAGCCCCTGCACCGCGGTGCTGCCTAACGAGTTGGATTCCGGTGCGCGTGCGGTGCACCGAGTTCTGGAAACTGGCGCTAGAAGCGTCGCGCTGATCGGGGCGCATCAAAATGCTGAGAGTGACCCGATGAGCTATCCGAGTATCACCCGCCGTTTCACTTCGCTGCGCAACGCCTTGCAAGAATCGAAACTTGAAGTACTCGGCGAGTGGGTTCTCGAAGACTGGAATCCCACCGACGGCTATGCGGCAACCGCTCAAATGCTCACCGACGGGCATAAACCTGATGCTGTCATCTGCGCGAATGACCGCGTGGCCATGGGCGTCTTCCAGGCCTTGGCCGAACAAGGACTAGTTCCCGGTAAGGATCTTTCGGTTCTTTCCTTCGACGATGAGATCATCGCTAGCTACCTGCGTCCGCAGCTGACATCGATCAGACTTCCTTATGAAGAAATGGGAGCGCTCGCCGTTGAGCTACTTCTTGATGGCAAGCTGGATCCTGTTGAACATCAGGTGGAGATGCCGTTGATTGAACGCGATTCAATGAAAGCCCGCTGAACTAAGGCTGACCGAGCTTGGGAGCTACATATTCTTAGGGCTCGAACTGCAGGGAAGTACCACAGTCTCCTAGCGTGACTCATGAAGCTTCTTTGCCGAGAGTCGAATTGACTAGCCTCTTCAGCTTGCCTGATCATCAAATTCCTGAATACCCAGAATAGTTTCTGGGTAGTTCCGTGCGCCCAAATATCTTGCTGCGGGAGATACCGGTTTTGTCGAAAGCGTGCGATCTTCGCAGAGTTCTGCATTTACGCGCAAATAAGAATTGACTGCTTGACACCCGTAAGTGATGTGCGTTACCTTATTTCTCAGCGTAGTAACGCGCGTTACTGAATCGTGTTAGCAAATCTGCAATACGGCCAGTTCCGCATTGATCTCAAGGGGGAGGAGGGGAAATGACGCAGCAATCCGTGACCATGGCCGATGTCGCCAAGGCGGCCGGCGTAAGCCGAACAACCGTCTCATTTGTGCTCAATGGCCGGATGGAAGCAAATATCCCCGAAACCACCAGAGAGAGAATAAACCAGACGGCGCGCATGCTGGGCTACCGCCCCAATGCGGCCGCACGAACTCTGGCTAGCAAACGCAGCGCCTGGTTCGGTCTGGTGACCGAGATCGCTACATCGCCCTTTGCTACCGACGTGATCAAGGGAGCGCAACGCTCGGCATGGAAAGATGGAAACTTTCTGCTCATCGCACCCAGCGATGATGACCCCAGCATGGAAATGCTCGCAGTGGAAAAGCTCCTTGAGCAGCAAGTAGGCGGGCTGATCATTGCAACCACCTGGCACCGAGAAATCATCGTGCCGGAGAATGCAAAATCGGTTCCCTGCGTTTTGGTCAACTGCTTCGACGCCGCCGGAGAATTTCCATCAATCGTCCCGGACGAAGTGGCAGGCGGTTACGCCGCCGCCGAAATCCTCGCACGGGCCGGACACACCAACATTGGCCATATCACTGTTGCCCAAGGAATCCCTGCTCAGATCGGGCGCCAAACCGGCATGAAGCAGGCTCTGCGGGATCACGGAATTAGCCAGGAAGAGTCAAAGATTGTTGCCGGCGACGGTACCGCCGATAGCGGATATCACGGAACTCAAGAGTTACTGGCTCAACCGGATCCGCCGACCGCGATCTTCTGCGGTAATGACCGGATCGCCATGGGCGCCTATGACGCAATCAAGGAACTCGGTTTGCGAGTGGGGGAAGACATCTCAATCGTCGGTTTTGATGATCAAGAGATTCTGGCACCACATATGCGACCAAAACTGACAACCATCGCCTTGCCCTTTGAAGAAATGGGTATGGCAGGGGTGTCACTACTGAATCAAATGGCAGAGGGCTCACCGATTGAGAATCGCCAAATTACCATCGGCTGCCCTCCACGCATTCGTTCATCTGTGGCCATGCACGGCCAAAGATGAGCTTCCCCTCCGCTACACATCACATGAATGGATGAGGAACTTCCATGATAGTCAAATACTTACGCCGCGCGCACCTTGCCGTGGCTGCGACCGCAGTGGTCGGCGCGCTCGCGCTTACCGGATGCGTCGCATCAAATCCAGGCGGAACCGAAGCTGACGGAGCAACAACCAGCTCAGCGTTCCTCACCATCCCGCGTGAAGACATGGGTACCTTCTCCAAGAATTTCAACCCGTTCTCGCCCAACGCCGCGCCAATGACCGGCCAGTCCATCTACGAGTCCATGCTGGTTTACAACCCTGCCGGCGGCGACACGGTGCCCTGGCTGGCCACCGACTGGGAAGCGGGCAAGGATGGCAAGTCGCTGACCTTCACTCTGCGTCCAGGAGTCAAGTTCTCCGACGGCACCGAGCTGACCTCCAAGGACGTGAAGCTTTCGGTGGAACTGCAGAAGGAACTGCTCGGCGGATACGACTACCTGAAGTCCATCAAGACCCCGGATAAGACCACCGTGGAGTTCACCTTCAAGAAGGCCTTCGCTCCGGCACTGTACGAATTGGGGCAGCAGGTCATCGTGCCTGCGCACATCTGGTCCAAGTTCGACAAGCCGGGCAACGAAGAGAACCCGACTCCGGTCGGCACCGGCCCGTACACCGAGATCGCCAACTTCCAGGCCCAGTCCTTCGAGCTGCAAAAGAACCCGAACTACTGGCAGCCCGAGAAGCAGAAGCTTGGCGGCATCCGGATGCTCGCCTTTGCCGGCAACGACGGTGCCAACCTGGCCGCCATCTCCGGCGATGTCGACTGGACCCAGACCTACATGCCAGATATCCAGACCACCTATGTGGACAAAGATCCAGAACACCGCCACTACTGGTTCCCAACCACCGGGGCAGAGATCAACTGGCAGCTGAATACCACCAAGGAAGAATTCTCCGACGTCCGGGTGCGCAAGGCGTTGAGCATGGCCGTGGACCGTGAGCAGGTTGTTAAGGTCGGCATGACCGACTACACCGTTCCGGCCGACTGCACCGGACTGTCGGGCAACTACGACAAGTGGCGTGATGCCTCGATCGTGGAGAAGTGCGACTGGACCAAGCGCGAACTTGAAGGCGCCAAGAAGTTGCTGGATGAAGCTGGCTACAAGGAAAACGCTCAAGGGCAGCGCACCACCCCAGACGGTAAACCATTCACCTTCGACATCTCCGTGGGTTCAAGCTCCACTGACTGGCTGTCGGTAGCAAATATTATCGCGCAGAACCTTCAGGACGTAGGCATCAAGGCCACCGTTGATTCCCCTGACTGGGCCGCGGTGACCGCAGCCTATGAGACCGGTGAATTTGATACCGGCATCGTCTGGACGGCTAACGCTCCGACCCCGTATCAGTACTACCTGAACCTCATGGGAAGCCAAAACGTCAAGCCGGTTGGCAAGCAGACCTTTGACAACTACCACCGCTTCAGCGACAAAAAAGCAGATGACCTGCTGAACAAGTTTGTTGCTACCAGTGATGAAGGCGAACAGAAGCAGGTCATCAATGACTTGCAGGCGCTGTATAGCGAACTAGCGCCGGTTGTGCCGTTGTTCCCTGGCCCGGAGTGGGGTGCCTACACCACCGAGAACTTTGTTGGTTGGCCCACCGAGGAAAACCCTTACGCGACTCTGAGCAACCGCGCACCGACCACCGTGCTGGTGCTCACCAACCTAGAACCCGCGAAATAGCATCAAGCTCCCACGTGGTGGGCGGCCTCTAGCTGCCCACCACGACGCGATCTTTCGTGAAGGACACATATTATGAGCTTCCTCTTCCGGCGTCTGGGCTTTTACCTGCTAGCCTTCTGGGCGTCCATCACCCTAAACTTTCTGCTGCCACGGCTGATGCCCGGTGACCCGGTCACCCGCATGCTTTCCCGCTCGCAGCAACGCCTCGAACCACAGCAGGTCGACGCGCTACGCACCATGATGGGCGTAGACGGCGGCCCGCTCATCCCCGAATACTTCAGCTACCTTGGCCGCATCCTCACCGGGGATTTCGGTATGTCGATTTCCCGTTTCCCCACGCCAGTCTCCGAAGTTATCGCCTCCCAGCTGCCTTGGACCCTGCTGCTCGGTATCACCTCATTGGTGATCGCGGTGATTCTCGGCAACCTTCTGGGTATCCTCGCGGCCTGGCGCCGTGGAGGTTTCCTGGACTCGGTGGCTCCGCCGCTACTGGTATTCATCGGTTCCTTCCCGTACTTCTGGCTTGCCATGGGTGCGCTGTACATCTTTGGCATCAATATGGGTGTCGCCCCGATGCGCCACGCCTTCTCCGTGGGTCTGGTCCCCGGATTCAACCTTGAATTCATTTTGGATGTGGCAGCTCACCTGTTCCTGCCGGCACTAACCATTGTGCTGGTGTCCTTGGGCGGCTGGATGCTGGGCATGCGTAACACCATGATCGCAACCAACTCCGAGGATTACATCCTGATGGCCGAGGCCAAGGGCCTGCGCCCGCACCGCATCATGCTGAACTATGCCGCACGCAATGCCATGCTGCCCTCGGTGACAAGCATGGGCATGAGCATCGGGTTTATCGTCGGTGGAGCCTTGCTCACCGAAGTAGTGTTCGCCTACCCGGGCGTTGGCTACCAGCTGCTCGCTGCAGTCCAAGGCCTTGACTACCCATTGATGCAGGGCATGTTCCTGACCATTACCGCCGCGGTGCTGATAGCGAACTTCCTTGTAGACCTGGTCTACGTCCGACTTGACCCTCGTGTGCGGAAGGGCTGAACCTCATGAGCCAGATAACCACAGATTCCCTGACCTTGACTCCCGAGGACCCGGCGGCAGAAAGTGCCACGGGCCGCGCTCGACTGGGTGCCACACGCCTGCTGCGTACCTTGCTGCGCAATGGCAAGGCGGTGGCCGGGTTGAGCATCATTTTAGTGTTCATTGCGCTGGCCCTGCTGGCCCCGGTGTTCTTCCCGGGAGATCCGGCACGCATCACCTCTGCCGGCGCCTCCGCTCCGAGTCTGGAACACTGGCTGGGCACCACCACTAAGGGTCAAGACGTGCTCGGTTTGACCTTGTGGGGCGCGCGCTCCTCGCTATTTGTCGGCTTTGCCGCCGGTATCTTGTCCACCGTGATCGGCGTGCTGATCGGTTTGAGCGGTGCGTACTTCGGTCGTGGTCTAGACGAAGCGCTCTCGCTGGTGACCAACGTGTTCCTGCTGGTTCCGGGTCTGCCGTTGTTGGTCATCCTGGCAGCATTCATGCCGCCGGGCCTTGGAACGGTCATCGTGGTGCTGGTGATTACCGGTTGGGCCGGTAGTGCCCGCGTCATGCGTTCTCAAGCCATGTCCATTCGGGGCAAAGATTATGTGGCGGCCGCTCAGGTCTCTGGTGAACGTCCACTGCGCATTATGGTGCGCGAGATCTTGCCGAATATGGCCTCGGTGGTCATGACCACCCTGCTGGGCTGCATTATCGGTTCCATTGGTGCCCAGGCCGGACTCGAATTCCTGGGTCTGGGAGACGTAAACACGCTCTCCTGGGGCACCAACCTGTTCTGGGCTACCAGCGATGGTTCGCTGATGCTCGGCCAGTGGTGGATTTTTGTTCCATCGGGTCTGGCTATTGCGTTGGTGGCCTTCGCCTTGGCGTTGTGCAACTACGCGGTAGATGAGATTACCAACCCGCGCCTGCGCCGGCCTAAGCATGCAACGAAGAGCACCGCGGCGACCACCGTGGCGCGAAAGGAAGAAAAATGAGCGTCCCGGTATTGGAAGTTCAGGACCTGACCGTCGAATACGTCAGCGACGAGCGTGCGGTTCGCGGTGCGGACCGGGTCAGCTTCACCATCCATTCCGGTGAGATCTTTGGACTCGCCGGCGAGTCCGGCTGCGGCAAGTCCACGATCGCGAACTCGATCATGCGCCTGCTCAAGGACCCTGCCCGGATCAGCAACGGCAAAGTCCTTTTTGACGGCATGGACGTGCTGGGCATGGATGAGGCAGCGTTGCGTGCCTGGCGGTGGAATAACGTGGCCATGGTGTTCCAGTCGGCTATGAACTCCTTGAATCCGGTCACCCGTATCGGTGAGCAATTCATCGACGTGATCCGCACCCACCGTGGCGGTACCCGGGCGGCTGCGCTGCATCGTGCCCACGAACTGCTTAAGATGGTGCGCATCGATCCGGTACGGTTGCGCGCTTACCCGCACCAGCTTTCCGGAGGCCAGCGCCAACGCATTGTCATCGCCATGGCCTGTGCTTTGAACCCGCGGCTGTTGATCCTAGATGAACCTACTACTGCGCTTGATGTGGTGGTGCAGCAGGAGATCTTGGAGCAGATCCGTGAACTGCAAAAAGAACTCGGCTTCGCGATTTTGTTCATCACCCACGACATGTCGTTGATGCTAGAACTCTCTGACCGTATCGGCATCATGTACGGCGGTCGCATTGTGGAGCTGGCTCCGGCAACAACGCTGCGCCACGGTTCCCGGCACCCCTATACTCAAGCGCTGCTGGGGGCTTTCCCACCTCTGCATGGCCCACGGGTTAAGCTCACCGGTCTGGCCGAAGGCACCAAATTCACCAATATCCAGGATCTGGAAGACACCGGCGAGGGCCATTGGGTGGCTCCCTCGGATCAACCTGTGCTGTCGCAAGGAGAACTGCTATGACTTCTACCGCTACCCAGCGGACCGCAGTGGGTCCGGCCGTGCGAATCCGTTCGCTGAGCAAATCGTTCACCAGCTCCGCGCTGTTTAGTCGAAAGAAAATTCCTGCCTTAAGGGATATCGATCTGGAGATGCAACGTGGGGAAATCGTGGCGTTGGTGGGGGAGTCGGGATCCGGGAAGTCGACGCTGGCCCGTTGTCTGGCTCTGCTTGAAACTCCGGATTCCGGTGAGGTTCTCGTTAATGGAAATGATATTGCGGGGCTGAAGGGGTCAGCGGTGCGCAAGTACCGCAGCGAAGTGCAGATGGTCTTCCAAGATCCCTTCGGTTCGCTGAATCCTACCTTTCGCGTGGAGCATATCTTAGAACGTGCCTTGGCTCTGCACCAGCCAGAAATTAAGTCAAAGCGCAGTGAAATGGCAAAGCTGGTGAGTACCGTGGGTCTCAGCCCGGATGTGCTCTCTTCCTTCCCGCATGAGCTTTCTGGCGGACAGCGTCAGCGCATCGCGATTGCCCGAGTGCTGGCGGCCAAGCCGAGTATCATTCTGGCCGACGAACCGACCTCAATGCTGGATGTCTCGGTGCGCATTGGTGTGTTGAACCTGCTGCATAAGCTGCGTGACGAGCATGGGATCACCATCTTGTACGTCACCCACGATCTGGCTTCGGCCCGTTACCTCTCGGACCGAATTGCTGTGCTCAACGAGGGGCGAATCGTGGAATCAGGAGAATCCGTGCAACTGCTGGATAACCCGAGCCATCCATATACTCAGCTACTCGTGGGTGCGGTGCCTGACCCCGACCGAGACAGTAGCTTCGACGCACCAAAGCGCGCGGCCCTACGCGAACAAATCCAGCGCTGGTCCACCAGCGCCAACCTGAAAAAACACATTATCGATGAATCAAGCCAGCACTGGGTGTTGGCGGACGAAAGCGAAATGACATGAGCCCAGAAAAAGACATGACCCATGGCGGACCGTCCAGACGGAGCATCGTTGCCACTCTGACCTCGGCCACTGCATTGACGCTGACCGGACTCGGCGCTGGGGCGGCCGTTGCGGCCCCTGCAAAACGGGGAAAAAATGACAAGAAGGCTTCTGCTGCGATGAGCTACCGTCCCAGTTATCACTTCAGCGTTCCGGATAATTGAAAAAATGACCCGCAGCGTCCGGTGTATCTGGACGGTGAATACCTGTACTACTACCTTTACAACGAGGACTACATTCTCGGTGGCAGCGGTACAAGCTGGCGTTTGGCGACCACCACGGACCACGTGAACTTCACCGACCACGGCGTAGCCATCAGCAAGCATGAAAGCCCTAACGGGGATTGCTGGTCCGGCTCGATTGTCATCGACGAAAGGAACACCGCGGGCTACGGAAAAGGCGCGTTGATTGCTCTGGTCACCCAGGCACCGGGCGGGGTGACCAGAGCAGTACCTCTGGTACTCCACCGATAAAGGACGCAGCTTCAAACCCGGTGGAACCAAGCCGGTACTGGCTAACCCAGGCGTGGAAGCCTTCCGAGACCCGAAGATCATCTGGCATGAGCCAAGCTCACAGTGGGTCATGCTTAATGCCGAGGGGGACCGCATCGGGTTGTATACCTCGGTGAACCTGAAGCGGTGGAAAAGAACCAGCGAATTTGTGCGCACCACCTTGGGCACGCTCGAATGCCCGGACCTGTTCCAGATCCAGGCTTCTGACGGAACCAAACAATGGGTGCTTGGCACCAGCGCCAACGGCAAGCCACGTGATCTGCCCGCCACCTACGCATACTGGGTGGGCGACTTTGACGGAAAAGCGTTCACCACCAAGGAATATGATCCGCAATGGCTTGACTGGGGCTTTGACTTCTATGGTGCGGTGACCTATCCAGACCATCGTGTCGACGGGAGCGAAAATCCCAAACTGCGCCGTGTCATTGGGTGGAACAACTTCTGGGATTACCCACACAATGCCCCAAGCATGGCCACAGATGGTTATAACGGTGATGACATGATTGTGCGTGAGGTGCGGATGATCGGCGGGGCAGAAGGTTATTACCTCGCCTCGGTTCCGGTAAAACAGTTAGACAAGCTGGCCGGTCCGGCGAAAAGCTTGGGCAGCCCGGCAGTATCCGGGGACCACGTCCTGGATTTCTCTAGCAGCGCTTATGAGCTGGAATGCGAATTGAGCTGGGATCCGGCTAGTCCGCCGGAGAACGTGGGATTTGAGCTGTGCCGGGCAAAAACCGGCACGCGTCACGTGGCCACCGGAATCTATCTGGCCGGAGGGTTCGCCTACGTGAACCGCAAGCCAAGCTTCCATCCCGGGGATAAGAGCGAAACCAAGAGCCCATTAGAGGTACCAAACGGAAGG